>DATKJG010000226.1:0-4226 GCA_035543215.1 Phycisphaerales bacterium
AAGCGGGCGAGGTCGTGACGCATATCGCGCTCTCGCCGCGGCCGGCGTCCGCCTTCGTCTCAATCAAGGAGAAGCAGTCGTTCGACTGGCCGCTGGTCATGGCGGCGGTGGCGCTGGAGATGGACGGTACGAAGATCGTCAGGGCCGAGGTGTGCGGAGGCGCGGTTTCGCCCACGCCCATGCTGCTGCCGAATGTGGCCGAGGCGCTCGCGGGCGCCGATGTGCGAAACGATCTGGGTGTGCGCAAGGCGTGCGATCTCGCCAGCGAAGGCGCCGAGCCGATGAGCGAAAACGCCTACAAGGTGAAGTTGTTGCCGGTGGCCGTCTTCCGCGCGGTGATGAAGGCCGCGGTGCTCGATGTTGAACAGAAGGAGCGTGCCTCATGACTGCCAGAGAATCCGACATCAGCGGACTGAGCATGAAGGGTGCCGGTGCTGGCATCCCCCCAGCCGCGACCGAGCGCATCGATGCGCCGTGCACGCTTGATCGCCCCGTGAAACTGCGCGTCACCTGCATGCATCTGCGGCACAAACTCATGTACGTCGATGAACGTCACGCGCAGCGCGGCATGGTCGATGTCAACTCTGACACGCGCGTGTACTGGTGCGCCAAGACGCAGGAATCGCTCGGCCCCGACCAGCGGCACGTCGCCCCGGATGTGTGCTCCAACGGTCGCGCGTGCTATTGCCACGGCGGCTAGGCCGCAACGCGGCGAAATCGCATGAACGAACCCATCATCAATCTCCTCGAGCGCGCACTGGCGATGCGTCAGGCCGGCCGGCGCTGCGCTGCCTGCCTGGTGGTGAAAGCGCGTGGCTCGACGCCGCAGTCAGCCGGCGCACTCATGCTCGTCGATGAGCACGTCAACACGTTCGGCACGATTGGCGGAGGTTGCGTCGAGGCCGAGATTCGCCGCCGCGCGCACGCGCTTCTCTCTTCAAGCAAGGAGTTTGTGGGCAGGCTCGTGTCGTTCAAGCTTGATCACGACTATGGCTGGGACGACGGCCTGATCTGCGGCGGCACGATCGAGATGGCGGTGACGCCGCTGCCGCCGATCGATGATCTGCATCGTGTGATCGGTGATGTTCGGGCTCGACGGGCGACATCCCTGACGTTCGAGGCCCCCGACGAAAGCGGCCTGTTGCGTCGATTCTTGCTGGATCTTCCGCCGCGCGATCGGCTGTACATCGCCGGCGCTGGTCACGTCGGCCAGGCGCTGGCGCGCGTGGCGCTGCCCCTGGAGTTCGAGACCACGATCTTCGACGACCGGGCCGATCTTCTGCAGCGTTTCGCGCCGCCCGGCTGCCTGAGCGTGGCAGGCGACATCGCGGAGCAGTTGCGAATCGCGCCGATCGATGGCGGCACGTACGTGGTCATCGTCACGCGCGGCCACAAGCACGATGAGCAGGCCCTGCACGCGGTCGTCAACCGCGGCGCGAAGTACCTGGGCATGATCGGCAGCCGGCGCAAGATCAAACTCATCTTCGATGATCTCAAGGACATGGGAGCGGATCCGAAGTCGCTGACGGATGTGCACGCACCCATCGGCATCGACATCGGCTCGGTGAGCGTCGAGGAAATCGCGCTGTCGATCGCCGCTGAACTCATCCAGGCGCGGCGAAGCGAGAAGCGCCCGGCAGTGCGTGCGTGCGACAATGCCGTCATCGAGTGCGCCGACACACGAGCGCAATCATGAGCGGCGCCGTGCCGCGGCTCGCGGGGCTCGTGCTGGCGGCCGGTCGCTCGCGGCGCATGAGCACCCTGAAACAGACGCTGCCGTGGCCGGTGCAGGAGCAGGGTGCCCGCGAGTCACGATCGACGACAGTCGTCGCTGCCTCGTTTGACGCCATCGCACCATCCTGCCAGCGCATGTTCGTCGTCCTGGGCGCAGATGCTGCGGCCGTGGCCGCGGCGATCGCGGATCGTGCGTTCACGCCAGTGCAGGGCGATTCGGACCAGCCGATGCTCGATTCGGTCTGTGCGGGCCTTCGCCCGATCATGGATGAGCGAATGAACGGCGAACCGGATTTCGACGCCGTGCTCCTGCAGCCGTGCGATCACCCAATGGCGGCCAAGCGAACCATCGAGACGCTGCTGGCCGCGCACCGTCGCGAGCCAGGCCTCGCGCTCATGCCCGAGTACAACGGCAAGGGCGGCCATCCCGCGCTCATCCCGATGGACATCGCGCGCAGGATCCTGCAATGGGCGCGGGCTGATGGCACGCCGGCGACCGCTCGAGGGCAGGGGGGGCTGCGTCAGTTCTGGATCGACCATCCCGAATTGCATCGCCGCCTGCCTGTGAATGACCCCTCATGCGTCGTGGACCTTGACAGCCCGGAGGCCTACCAAGCCGCTATTTCAGGTCAGCAGGCGGACATTCGCGGCTTTTGAACAGGTTGTGCACAAGTTGTCAGTTGCATCGGCGAACGCGCCCCGATGATGGGGTACCATGCCCAGCAGCAGGCCGGGACGGCCGCTCAGACGTTGGCCGGATGGGAGCCGTTCGCCGACGACCGGCAAGAAGCCAGGTCGCCCGCGAATCGCGAGAAGGAATGCACGCGAGAAGGAATGCACGAAGGAAGGGGAGGAACTGCCAGCACGTCAGCGAGCGCACCTTGAGGCTTGTTGACGTGCTGGCTTTTTGTCTGCGCTCAGCCGAGACACAGCGTTCATTCCGCCGCGAACAGCGTCTCGCTCTCGCTCGGCCGCCATTCGAGATTCAGATGCTCGGCTGCCTTCGCCGTCAGTCGCCGGCCTTGGCGCGTGCGCGCGAGGAAGCCGATCTGCAGCAGGTACGGCTCGACGACATCCTCGAGCGTGAGTGAATCCTCGCCCAGCGTCGCGGCGATCGCCTCCAGTCCGACCGGGCCGCCCTGATACACGTTGGCGATCGTCCGCAGGTACGAACGATCGAGATTATCCAGGCCCAGTTCATCCACGCCTTCGAGCGCCAGGGCGTCCTCGATGACGCGATGATCGACCTTGGACTTGGCCCGCACTTGCGCGAAGTCGCGCACCCGCCGCAGCAGCCGCAGCGTGACGCGTGGCGTGCCGCGGCTGCGCTGCGCGATTTCCTTCAGCGACTTGTCATCGATGGCGCGCTGTGGCGATGTCGACTGCATAGCGAGTTTGTCGGCGGCTCGCCTGAGGATCGCCAGCAGGTCCGCCTCGCTGTAGAACTGCAGGTGATGCGTCAGGCCGAAGCGGCTGCGCAGCGCGCCCGTGAGCAGGCCCGCGCGCGTCGTCGCGCCGATCAGCGTGAACGGCTTGAGGTGATAGGTGATTACCTTGGCGTGCATGCCGCTGTCGAGCGTGAAGTCGATCTTGAAATCCTCCATCGCCGGATAGATGTACTCCTCGACGGCGACAGGCAGGCGATGGATCTCATCGATGAAGAGGATGTCGTGGGCCGCCATCTTCGTCAGCGTGCCGACGAGGTCAGCGCCCTTGGTCAAGGCCGGGCCGGAGGTGACGTAGGCGTGCGTGCCCATTTCTTCGGCAATGACGTGCGCGAGCGTGGTCTTGCCCAGCCCCGGCGGGCCGTGCAGCAGCACGTGCTCCATGGGATCGGAGCGCTCGCGGGCCGCCTGCAGCGCGATGGCGAGTTTCTCCACCAGTTCGCGCTGGCCGATGTACTCATTGAGTTTCTTCGGCCGAAGCGTGTAGTTGATCGGCTGCTCGTCGGCCAGCGTGTCGGCATCCGTCGCCGCGGCGGAAATGATGCGATCCTTCGCCATGAGGCCGCATCATACGGCGAAATGAAACCACGGATGGATGCGGATGCACACGGATGAGGCATCCGTCAGATCCCGGCTCTGCCGGGGGACTCGCTGGGCGCTTCAGTTGCACGCCGCGACTTGCGCGTGATCCACAACACCACCAGCGCGCCCAGCAGATCGATCGCTGTGTCCTTGGCTCCATCCGGCCAGAGGTTGTCCTGCATGTGCGGCGGCTGCTGCAGAACGCGGTCGCCGATGACCTCGCTGATCTCCCACAGCACCTGCCAGGTGAACACAAGCGTCAGCACCAAGCGCGCGTTGTTGCGCCAGAAGACGATGATCGCCAGCGCGATGACCATGCCCCAACCGAAGTGCATGAAGTTGTCGACCCACGGATAGTGCAGGAACCAGTCGCGGCTGCGCACGATGTACTCGAACGCGCATGCCCACGCGAACAGCGCGGCGAGCAGGGGCCAGTATTGCGGGGCGCGGCGGGGCATCGATAGA
>DATKJG010000227.1:0-2566 GCA_035543215.1 Phycisphaerales bacterium
CTTGTCATCCAGCAGGTACTTCTGCCGGGTGTGATCCGCGATCCACTGCAGCGTCTTCAGGCAGGCCTCGGTAGGCGTCAGGCCGGCGGCCATGTGCTGAACGATCTGGAATGCGCCGCAGGACTGGATCACCGCCTCGCCGCGCCCGGTCGCGCCTGCGGAGCCGACGCCGTTGTCGCAGAACATGCCCGCGCCGATGATCGGTGAGTCGCCCACGCGACCGGCGAGTTTCCAACTCAATCCGCTCGTCGATGTGCACGCGCTGAGATCGTTCTTCTCGTTCATCGCCGAAACGTGAATCGTGCCGGTGGTGAACGGCACGCCGATCTTCCGCGCCCGCGATTGCATCTGGTTGATCGTGGGGGGGATGTTGTTGCGCGGAATCTGCTGATCGTCGTTCAGCCAGTCGTCATCAGCGTTGAGGTTGGCCTTCCATTTCAACCACGCCTGTCGCGAGTCCTCGGTCAGGAGGTTCTCCTCCTTGAATCCCATCTTCACCGCGAATTTGAGCGCGCCTTCGCCCACCAGCAGCACGTGATCGGTCCGCCGCAGCACCTGCAGCGCGACGGATGAGGGATTCTTGACGTTTCGCAATCCCGCCACCGCGCCGGCCTTGTGCGACGGGCCGTGCAGGCATGAGGAATCGAGTTCGACGACGCCGTCCTCGTTGGGCAGCCCGCCGTAACCGACGGAGTTGTCCTTGGGATCGTCCTCGACGATGTTGATGCCGGCGACGATGGAATCCAGCGGATCGTTGCCGCTGCGCATGAGATCGACCGCCTTCTGCACGGCCCGCAGTCCGTTGCCGGAACTGATGGCCATGGGCGGCTTGCCCTTGGGCGCATCCGCCGCCTGCGGCTTGGCGCTGGCGCGCACTGCAGCAATCGCCGGCACCGACGCACCGGCGGCCACCAGGAACGAACGACGATCAAGCATGGCCATGGTTGTCTCCTCCATGCACATTGGAACGCACTGGGGACACGGCAGCAAGGCCCTCTAGGCGTTCGACGCGCTCCGGGCGTGCCTCCACCGCGCCCGGAACCACGGCAGGGCCAGAGCCCCCAGCGGGATGAACACCAGCGCCTCGCCCGCCGATTCCAGCAGCGAGAGTTGCTCGAAAATCGTCTTGTCGACCGAGGCCGCGTCGATGTTCAGCCGCGCCCCCATCAGCGCGACGCAGTACTCGCGCACGCCCACCTTGCCAAAGGGCGTGAGCCCCGCCGCCAGCGCGACCATCGCCAGCACGATCACGTGGCTCCACGGCAGGTGCAGGCCGAGGATGGCCATCGCCGCGCCCATGCGCCCGGCATACGCGCCCAGGTCCAGCAGGCGCAGCGCGATTGCGCCCCACAGACCGCGGCGGTGCACGACCATGCGATCGAGCCCACGCGCGTGCCGCGCGATGATGGGCACCGTGGCGACGAAGCGCATCGCCGCGCCGCCGACGATCATCTGCGCCAGCACGATCGCCAGCCAGATCCAGTCGATGCGCTCATGCACGAGCGTGGCCAGCAGCGTCGCGCCGATGCCCATGAGCAGGATGCAGCCGATGAGCGCGAACCAGCCGCCGATCTGCACCAGCGTCAGGCGATCGACGCGCATGTGATAGGCGACGCGCACGATCGCACCCAGCCGCACCGGCGCGTAGTTGAGCATGCCGGCGAAGACGTTGAGCAGGTTCATGTCGCGCCAGCGCACCGCCCGCAGCGGCTGAACCGTCAGCCAGAATGTCGAGCCGTTCAGGACGGCGCTGGCGAGGGTGCAGCCCAGCAGCGCGACCAGCAGGTGCGGGGGGGCCGCGCGGATGCGCTGCCACATCTCCGCCCCGCCGCCCTTGTCGAAGGCGCCGTGGATGACCAGCGCCAGCAGCCCAAGGCCGCACAGCCAGAAGATCACCTGCAGAGCGATCTTCCGCGGCGAGAGCAGGGGCTTGTCGGCGATCGGATCGTGCATCGGCGTCAATTCTTGCGCCAGCGTTCGCGTGTAATGACGACCAGCGCCCGCACGCCGTCGCGCCAGCCGATCTTCTTGCCTGCGGCCAGGCCGCGCGGGTCGTATTTCACCGGCCGCTGCACGACGCGCTTCTTCAGCCGGGCCAGGCCCGCGATGATCTGCGGCTCGATGCCGAATCGCTGTTCGCTGAGCATCGGCCGCAGCTCGCGCAGCACCTTCACCGGCATCAATTTGTAGCAGCACTCCATGTCGCTCACGCGAAAGCCCGTCATCATGTTGCTCAGCATGGTCAGCGCGCCGTTACCCATGGCGTGCACGCGGTGCTTGAGGCTCTTGTACTGATAGTGCTCGCCCCAGCGCGTGCCGATGACGGCATCAGCCTCGCCGCGAATGATCGGCTCCATCAGCGATGCGTAATCGCCCGGGTCGTATTCGAGATCCGCGTCCTGAATGATGACCAGATCATCCGATGGCGCGCTGGAGGCGAGAATCGCATCGAAGCCTGTCTGCAGCGCCGCGCCCTTGCCCTTGTTGACCTCGTGCCGCAGGAACCGCAGCGGCTTGCGCTCGGCGTGCAGGCGATTAACGAGTTCCTGCACCGCCGGGAAGTGCG
>DATKJG010000228.1:0-2633 GCA_035543215.1 Phycisphaerales bacterium
CGCCTCGGCAGCGGTCAGCGCCATCGCCGATGACGCAGACTTGGCTTCGGCGTCGACCAGCCGGCTCTTGTAGCTGTTCTCGTTGTGCGCGTACACGACCACAAGCGGAACGAGCATCACAGCCAGCAGCGACACCAGAACGATGAAGATCTTGGTCAGCACGTGCACAGGGGTGAATCCTCAACAACAAGCCAATCCCGCACGGCAGCGGGACAATGCAGCAGCAACAATCGGCGCTGGCGGATGATCGCGACGACGCTCATCCATCCGCTCCCCCATCCTCCCCCCCACCTCCCGTGGATGGTCAATCTCCGCGACCGTCGCCGACAGCCCTATTCTTGTACCGATATGCCAGATTCGTGTCAATCCCGACAGGTGTTCCGGCCTTGATTTGAAAGTGAATTCAGCGGGTATTTTTGTCACTCGCCGATCTCAAGGACGCCGGCTGCCGCGGAGACCTGCACCAGCGGATTGGCGTCCTTCATCATGCGACCAAGGGTCGGCAGGGCCGCCCGCTGCTTGCTGCCGCCGAGCGTGGAAGCAGCCTGGGCACGCAACTCGAAGCGCGTGCTGGTGACGTAGGCATCGGGCACGGCCAGGACTGACCGTTGCGGGTCGATGCGTGAGACCGCCAGGGCCGCCGCCATGCGAATCTCCGCCGATTGCTGCTGCCGGCCGGTTCTCGTCGCCAGGTCAAGCAGGTTGGGCAGCGAGCCTTCATCCTTCACCTCGCCGCAGATCTGGCACGCGAGGGCGGTGATCTCGCCTTCCTCTGGCCGGCTGAAGAGCGCGGCGCGGATGACCTCCAGTTGCTGCAGGTCGCCGAGTTTCACCATGGCCTCGGAGATCTGCATCTCGACAATCTTGCGCTTGGCGCCGCCGGTCAGCAGCAGTCCGCGCCCCAGGGCGTAGCGCAGCAGCGACACGGCCGATTGGTCGCCCAGTTGGCCCAGAACCAGGGCCGCGTTGCCCTTCACCTCGACGTTCTCGCCCAGGAGCATGGCTGAGAGCGGATTCATGTCGGGCTTGCCGCCGCAGCGGCGCACCGCGCAGATGGCCGCGGCACGAACCGAGTCGCTCTCGTCCAGCAGCAGCGGCTCCACCAGCGGCCGGAGGTTCGTCAACTTCAACTCGCCCACGAGCATCGTCGAAACGAAGCGCACCGCCCGGTTGGCGTCGCCCAGACCCTTGCGGATGGCGTCGGGCGCGAGCTCCGGCGCGAAGCGCAAGCCTTCGATCGCGTTCATGCGCAGCAGCGGATTGGTCGAATCCACCGCGCGCTGCAGAATGTCGATTGCCGCCAGGCGCAGATTCGTCTCGTCCACCATCACTGCGAAGGCGGGGCCGAGATTGATCTCCGGCCGATCGGGCATCGCTGCGGCGGTCGACTCCTCCTTGCTGCTCCAGCCGTCGGTCGGGCGCGTGTTCTGAGTCTTCGGCTGCGCGGCAGGCTGACTCTTGCAGCCGGCCACCACGCAAACGCAGGCGAGAAGCGTCAAACCAGATCGGCGGATACGGGGAATCGTCATGTCGCGGCTCCGGAAGCGGGCGTTGAGCGCGCCGGCCTGATGAACGTGATCATCAGCATGCCCAGCGCGAGCAGCAGGCAGACGGCTGCGAACGCGTTGCCGATTCTGCCGAACAAGGTTACGCGGCTGTCAGTCATCACGTTCGCAAGCAGCCACGCGGGTTGATTGATCGCTCCATATCCGGACCCAGCCGCGGCGTTCACCAGCCTGCCGCACGAATCGACGTGCACGCTGACGCCGGTGTTCACGCACCGGACCATCGGCAGACGGTTCTCAATGCATCGGAAACGGCCGGCCTGCGCGTGCAGAATGCGATCGGCCTTCGATGCGCCGAACCAGCCGTCGTTGCTGATATTCACGAAGATGTCCGCCCGCTTCCCACCGTCGGCGTACGCCATCCTGCGGCACAGCGATGAAACCGTGTCTTCGAAACAGATCGGCGCGGCAAGCGAGAAGGGTCGCGACGAGGCGTTCAGTCGCAGGATCTGAACGTTCGGATTCGCGTCGAGATTGAATTGCATGCCGCCCGCGCCCAGGACCAGCAGTTTCCCCTCCAGCCAGGGCCAGGCGCTGATGTACGGCATCGTCTCGCCGAAGGGCGTGAGCACCGCCTTGTCGTAGCGCTGATACGGAGGCTGGCCCTGCAGCAGATACGCGCTGTTGTACTCCTGCTCACGCTCAAGATGAGCGATGTCATCGTCATCGATCTTGATCGATGTGCCGACCCACGCGCCCGATCCGACGAGCATCGGCGTCGCGAGCTCGTCGCGGCTCAGCGCCTCGACGGCATCGGCCCAGCGCGTAAGGTAGGACCAGTTGTCGCCGAAGCGGTACACCGCATCGCGCGTCGCCTGCTCGAAGCCCAGGCTCGGGACCATTGTCTCGGGCCACGCGATCAGATCGACGGCCTCGGGCCCGCCGACTGATGCCAGCGCCTCTCGCGTCAGTTGCATGAAGGCAGGCAGGTCGATCGCCTGCTGTTCCGGGGTCCAGCCGATCTTGTTGTCCTGCGGCAGGTTGGTCTGAATCGCCAGCACGCGCGGCCCGGGCGAGAGCGGCGCAGTTTGATGCAGACGGTATTGGCCGTACGCAATGTTTGCGATC
>DATKJG010000229.1:0-5936 GCA_035543215.1 Phycisphaerales bacterium
CGTCGCCCGCGAGCGCAGCAAGTTCATGCGCGCGAAGTTTGGGCAGGCCGCGCCGCAGCTCGCCGTTGAGGTTCATCAGCAGCAGCTGCCGCGCGAAGTCGGCGGTGAAGAGTGCGTACGACGTCTGGTAGAGATCGAGCAGGCAGCCGCGCGCGGCCAGCACATCCCCCAGCTTGCCCCAGCGCGTCTGCGGCGGCACCTCGCCGGCCCGGCCGACCTTCAAGCGCGTCACGCCACGTGCCGCGCCGCGCAGCGCCACCTGCGGCACGGCCCGCAGCCTCCTGCTGATGCGGGCCGCACGCGGAATGTCCACGAAACTCCTGTATCCGCCGAAGAGTTCGTCGCCACCCGTGCCCGCGAGTGCGACCGTGATGCCCGCTTCGCGCACAGCCCGGCTCACGAAATAGGAATTGATCGCGTCGAAGGTGGGCTGATCGATCGATTGAAGCGCATCATCGAGTTGGTCATGAAAATGCCGCTGCGTCAGACGCACATCAGTGTGCTCGGTCCCCAGCGCCTCGGCGACGGACTTCGCATGCTTCGATTCGTCGTACTCCGCTTCATCGAAGGAGATGTTGAACGTCCTGACCCGATCACCGCCCACCTCCACAGCCGCGAGGGCCGTGACCGCGCTCGAATCGATGCCTCCGGAAAGGAACACTCCCAGCGGAACATCGCTGACCAGGTGCTGGCGCGTCGCCACGCGCAGTGCGTGCTGCAGCCGCTCGATGCTGTCTCGCCCGACTGCCACCCGCTCCTCGGGCAGATCCCAGTACCGGTGCAGTTCGCACGAGCCTTTCGCCGGATCAACCAGCGCCATCGTGCCGGCCGGCAGCAGCCTCACGCCTTCGATGATCGTCTCGGGTCCGACGACAAAACCGTTCCAGATGTAACTACCGACTGCCGATGGATTCAGCCGCCGCGCGACCAGACCTGTCGCCAGCAGCGAGCGAAGTTCCGATGCGAAGAGAATGGTCTGCCGATCGCCCGGCCGGTCGAGGGTGATCAGGTACATCGGCTTGATGCCGACGCGATCGCGGGCCAGCAGCACGCGTTTCTCGCGCGCATCCCAGATCGCCATCGCGAACATGCCGCGCAGCCGCACGATGGCGGATGGCCCCCAGCGCGCGTAGGCCTTGAGAATGACTTCGGTGTCGCTTCGCGAGCGGAACGAATCGCCCAAAGCAGCCAGTTCCTTGCGCAATTCCTGAAAGTTGTAGATCTCGCCGTTGAAGATAATGACGTTGCCAGTGGCGTCATCGCGCATCGGCTGGTGGCCTTCGGGCGAGAGGTCGATGATCGCCAGGCGCCGGAACGCGAGGATCGCGCCTTCGCTGCCGGCATCTCCCGACTGCCAGAGGCCGTCGTCATCCGGCCCGCGGTGGCGCTGACACTCGCTGGCGGCCTGCACGGCCCGAACGATGTCGGGCTCGATTCGACCGATCGCGCCGGCGATGCCGCACATCAGCCTGCTCCCTTCACCGCCAGCAGCAGGGCTTCGATCCTGTCCACCTCGGACGGCGTGTAATGCCGCTCGCGCACGCGCCGCGCGCCTGCTGCACCCATGCGATTGAGTTGCTCGACCGGAGATTCCAAGGCCGCCCGCATGGCCGTCACGAGTTCCTCGACGCTCCCGGCGGCAATGAGCCAGCCGTTCTCGCCATGCCGCACGAGTTCCGGCACGCCTGCGATCATCGTGGCGATGACCGGCCGCTGCATCGCCAGCGCCTCCATCATCACCACTGGCAGGCCCTCGGCAAAACTCGGCTGCACCAGCGCGCGAGCATTCAGAAGATGCTCGCGCACGGCGGCTTCATCGACCCATCCGGTGATCATGACGTGATCTGTGAGTCGAGCCTGTGCGATCGCGCGTTCGATCTCACTGCGCATTTCGCCATCGCCTGCCACAATCAGTTTCGCGTCGATCCCCTCATCGCGCAACCGGCGCATCGCCTCGATCAGCAGCAATTGGCCTTTTTGTGCCGAGAGCCGGCCGACGCTCAAGAGCGTCTGTGTTTGCGCCGGCACTGGCCTGGCGCGCTCGAAGAACTCGGTTCCCACGGTGCAGCGCACGACATGGATCTTGTTCCAATGCTGCGGTTCGCACCAGCGCCTGATCTGGGCCGAGCAGAAGTCGCTGATGGCGCAGACGAACGATGCATCAGCCACCTTGTCGCCAAGGCTGAACGTCCGCGGCGAGTCGAACTCATCCGGGCCGTGCACGGTCATGCTGTAGGTTGGTCCTCCCAGACATCGCATGAGCCGCGCCACCGCTGCCGCATTGGTGCCGAAGTGCACGTGCACGTGCTGGATCGACTCGCGCTGGCAGATGCGCAGCAGCACCGCGGCCTCCCACAGGTATGCGAAGTGCCGCAGCATCCCGCGGTCGCTCACCCGAGCCATGCGCCACGTCATCGCCAGGGCCTTGAGCCATTTCAAGGGCCGCGTCACTTTCACCGCAATGATGGAGGCAAGCATCGACAGTTTCGGCAGATTCAGGCACACGATCGTGCGCTGCGCCTCATCACGATCCGCTACGTCGGCGATCGCACTCCCGGCGCCGCGGATGGCCAGGCGCAGCACGCGGTGGCCGCGCCGCTCGAGTTCGAGGATCTCGCGACGGATGAAGGTGTGACTGACCTTGGGGTATTCCGTCGTCAGGTAGGCGATGCGCATCGCGGATTTCGGCATCCCGTTCATCGGGCGGGCGGCCGTCGGCGAAGGCTGCTCGATCGCCGCCACGCTCATGCGCCACCTCCGTTCGCCACTGCCGGGTCCGCGACGCGAGCCGTCTCGGCGCTCTTGTACTCGATCAGTTTCGATTTCCGCCCCAGCAGCCTGTTCCACCAGTACGTGATAACCCCCTGCAGGTGCGCGAACTTGCCGGCGATGCAGTAGTTGGCGTACTGCGAGGCATCGGCGCTCGAATCTTTGTGCTGATTCATGCGATACGCGCGAATGCGGGCCCACAGCACAATGTACAGGCCCAGCAGCAGGAAACTCGCGCCCCACGTGAACCACGCCAGGCCGAGCATGACCAGCGGCAGTACGAGCGCCCATTGCACGATGGAGCGCAGGGCATGACCGCAATAGCCATCCACGTGGCCGTGCATCGCATGACCTTCGGCATAGGCGTGGCCGCTGCGCACATTGCGCTTCCACCATTGCGTGAAGCGCGTCAACTGGGCATCGTGCAGCGTCATCTCCGCGTCGATTCGCACGATGCGCCAGTTCCCACCCCCGGCCTGGCGCATCCGCCAGCACATTTCCGGTTCCTCCCCCGCAATGACGGTTTCGTCGTAGCCGCCGACCTGTCGGAACGCTGCGGCACGAATGAGCGCATCGCCGCCGCATGCATCGGCCTCGCCGACGGGCGTGTTCCACTCCATGTCGATCAGGCGGTTGTAGACGGACGCCTCCGGATGCCGCTCGCGCCGCCGGCCGCAGACGATGGCGACGTTCGCGTTCACTGGAGCGTGCATTTCCTGCAGCGCGCGTTCGAGCCAGCCGCTGACGATTTCGCAGTCGCCATCGACCATCTGCAGGAACTCAATGTTGGGAAGCAGTTCGAACAGCCGCCGGGCACCGGCGTTGCGCGAGCGCGCAGCGGTGAATGGAATCGACATGTCCAGCGAAACGACTTCGACGCCAAGTGATCGCGCCAGATCGACGCTGCCATCTGACGAGCCGGAATCGACGTAGACGGTTGCCGCCACCAGGCCCTTGACCGATTCCAGGCAGCGGCGAAGGCGCTCGCCTTCGTTGCGGCCGATCGCGACCACGCCGATCACCGACCTGACGTCAGTTGGCGGCGATTGATCGGTCATGCGGCCGTCACCTTCGCCTGGGCGCGCCACGTCGGATGCCCGTTCGCTGCCATCGACTTGAAGTTGTCGCAACACAGGCCATCAAGCCCGAGCCACGCGCCGAGAGTCGCCAGGTCCTCGTCGAAGAGGCTCTTGAGACGGGCCATACTCGCGTTCGAAAGCGCCGGGCGCTCTTTGATCATCCACGCGCCCTTGATGCGGTCGCGCACCGACTGCGGCACGAACGCTCGGCGCAGGGCGGTCATGCCGGGGAACTTGGCGATGGCGTCTCGCCACGCGCTGCGGCGCATGCGCTCGCTCGAGACGTTCTGCTCGCCGAGCGACTCACTCCATTTCGGCTGCCGCGCGTATCCGATGAAACGACAGACTCGCTCGAGCGATTCCTGCTCATGCGCCGTGAATCGCTCGAAGAACAGCGGCAGGATGCTCGCCTCGCCCCACGCGTCGATGAACGGTTTCAACTGCATTGCATAGCGGCTGTACTCGATCATCTCCGGATGGCTGTCGAGCGCCTCGTCGATCGTGCCGCTGACGACGCCCTGCGTCCATTTGTGAATGTACTGCGAGATCAGCCGATCAATCGGATGCCGCATGATGTAGACGAGTTTCGCGCCATGCGTCAGATGTCGGCGCATCCGGTCGATGGTCAGCGGATACGTCGGCAGCTTGGTGTAGTGCGTGCTCGATTCGCCGCGCAGATCGCCCGGCTTGGCGCCCGCGAAGAGCCCGCGATACCACAACATGCCGCGGGCCCACTGTTCATCGTCGCTGAAGAAGTTGGGCTCCTTGGGATCGGACATCACAATGCCTGGCTGCCGGGCCAGTTGCTCATGCAGCGTGCTAGTGGCGGACTTCATCGCGCCGATGATGATGAAGTCGGGAAGGCGACAAGCCTCAGAAGCCGAGGCGCTCACAGTTCGCCTCCCGTCTGCGCCTGCGGTGGACGCATGGGCGAGAGCCAGTTCGTCCAGTTGTCCAGGCCTTCGCGCTCGCACACATCCGGGGTCTTGCGGCCGAGCGTCTCGCGCACAATCGCGATCGTGCGCCCGAGCAGCCACAGCCCGTTGGTGAACCACAACCCCGGCACCCCGCCGTAGAACTTGGCGTAGTACCGGCTCCGGGCCTCGTAGTAGTACTTCGGCACGCGCTTGCGAGCCTTCATCGCGCTCTTGACGCTCGACGTTCCGCCGCGCAGGTGCATCACTTTCGCAGCGGGCCAGTGCAGGATCCGCCAACCGGCCTTGCGGATGTGGCGCGAATAGTCGATGTCCTCGAAGTACATGAAGTAGCCGTCATCCATCGGGCCGATCCGCTCGATGACCTCGCGCCGAAGCATGATGCACGCGAAACTCTCCCACTGCGGCTCCATCGGCTCGTTGAATACACCCATCGGGATCACGCGCTTCGCGAAGAATCGGTCGAGCGGCCCGGTGCCAGCGGCGTCGAGAAACTCCGTCAGCGGCGTGCGATACCTGAAGCAACTGACCTGCGGTGTGCCGTCGGGATCCTGCAGGCGCGGGCCGATCGCGCCCACATCGGGCTGTGCCTCAAGCGCATCCAGCAGTTGACCAATGCACCCCGACGTCGCGCGGGCATCGCTGTTGAACAGCAGGTAGTTTCGCGCCTCGATCGTCTTGAACCCGAGATTGTTGCCGCCCGCAAAGCCAAGATTCACAGGTGAGCGAACGAATGTGATCCATCGGTCCCAGCCGTGCTGCGCGATGGCTGCAGCGATGGCGTCGCCCGAGCCGTCGTCAGAGTTCTGCTCGATCACCACTACGTGCCGATCGCCATACGTCGCGATCTCGCTTTCGAGGGAGCGCAGACAGTCGATCGTCAGCGCCGCTCGGCGATAGTTCAGGATGACCACGGCGAGGCGCTTCATGCTGGGGCCGGCTGATTCGATCGAGCACGCATGCATTCGAGCATGTGCTGCACGCGATTCTCCATCGTGTGTTCGAAGGTGTGGCGGGCGGCGAAGGCGAGGGCATTATGGGACGCCGCCGCAATCTCCTCTCGGCGATTGGCTAGATCGGCAATACGTCGCGCGAGCGTGATGGGATCGTCCATGGGCGTCACCCAGCCGGGACCCCCCACATTGGAGGCCGC
>DATKJG010000230.1:0-5821 GCA_035543215.1 Phycisphaerales bacterium
AGCGGCATCTCGTTGCGGGCGATGCCCCGGGCATTGCGAATGGCCCTGCGGACGATCACGGTCTCGGTCGGCTGCAGTTGCCGGATCTGGCTGTTGATGCGCTCGATCTCCTGCTCGTGGCGACGAATCTCCTCGCGCAGGCGGGCGATGAGTTCGGCCCGCAGGTCGGCGGCGGACATTTCCTTCAGCATGTTTCTTCGGTCGATGGACATGGCACTCTCTCGCGGATGCGGATGGCTTTGAATTGCTGATGATGTTGCAGTGAAGCGACTGCGTCGGGCACGAGCCGAGAGCATCGCCTTGGCACGGCGCATCCTGCGCCGCTGAGAAACGCGATCATGGCATTGTGCGACGGGGCGCATGCTAAGCGACCCGCCCGCGATTTGCCAGTGTGATTGCACACTGCAAATCAAGGAGTCATCGCCCGTCACGCTGCTGAATGAAGGGCGGAACATCCTCAATTTCCCTATACTCTCCCAATTGCACCGACCCGGCAGCCGCATTGCGGCTCACGCCAGCAGGAGCCTGCATGCGCGCCATTGTCACTGGTCAGATCGGGATGGACAAGAAGCGGTATCTGAATGCGGCTGCCGACTTTGCGGGCGAGCGCGGCCGGGCCATTGAGATCTTTCATGTCGGCGACATGATGTACGGCGAGGGCCGCGATGTGCGACCGGGGCGCATTCTGGACTTGCCATTGTCGCGATTGAATTCGTTGCGGCGGGCCGCCTTCAAGGACATCATCGCCGCCACCAGTCCCGCCGATGAGCATCCCAACGTCGTTGTCAACACCCATGCCACGTTCCGCTGGCGGCATGGACTGTTCAGCGCCTTCGACTTCGACCAGATCCAGAAGTTCGAGCCGAACATGATGATCTGCCTCGTGGACAACATCGAGGTGGTGCATCATCGGCTGCACGCCGAGCACGAGATCGACGCCACGCTCAAGGACTGCATGGTGTGGCGCGAGGAGGAGATTCTCGCCACCGAACTCATGGCCCAGGCCTGCGGCTGCCACAACAACTTCTACGTGCTCAGCCGCGGCCGGCAGGCGGAAACAGTCGAATCCTGCGCCCGGCTGATTTCCCGGCCGGACATGCGCAAGGTCTACCCTTCGTTTCCCATGAGCCACGTTGTGGATATGCCTGACGTGCTGGCGGAGATCGATCATTTTCGGGCCGAACTCGCCAAACGCTTCATTGCTTTCGATCCCGGCGATGTGGATGAGAAACTGCTGCTGGAGCGGGCCATCGTCGCCACGCGCGAGGGCAAGGAATGGCTGGACGTCACGCCGCACTCCTTCGGCGGGCGCAAGGATGCCAAATCCATTCGTGTGCGCGTGCGCGAGGTCATGGAGATCGCCGGCGACATCGACGGCCAGATCTACATGCGCGATTTCAAACTCATCGATCAGTCCGACATGATCTGCTCGCTGGTGCCGGAACTGCCCGGCGGGGTGCCGGGACTCTCCAGCGGCGTGGAGCGCGAACTGCAGCACGCATGGGAGCACACCAAGGAGGTGTACGTGGTGTGGAAGCCGAAGAAGAATCCATCGCCCTTCATCACCGAGACCGCCACGAAGATCTTCCGCAGCGTCGATGAAGCGCTCAAGCACTTCGAGAACAAGGGCATGTTCCCAGAGCGCGACTTGTTCGGGAACTGAACCGTTGAACGCCGCGGCGCGTGGAGCGCCGCCGAACGATGCCGTCATGGCGTCCGATCCTGCTTCCAACCCGACAACCATCGCGACGCGACGTCATCGCGCGCTGATCATCGTGCGCAGCATCGCGCTGTTGCTTGGCATCGTCGGCGCCATCGCGTTGTGCCAGCAGGTGGGCCTGATGATCGCGATGCAGGACCTCATGGGCTGGACAGTGATGTGGGAGGACGGCAGCTGGTTCGCGCGGGCCCTGGCGTTTCTCGTGCCGGCCCTGCTGCTGTATCTGTTCGACCGCCGCATCGTGCGCTGGTTGATTCCCGTGCAACGCCGCGAATGCCACGAGTGCGGCTATCCGCTGCGCGGTCTGCACGGGGGCACCACGCGCTGTCCGGAGTGCGGGACGACGATCGCCTCCGCGCCCTCTGACCAGACCGCCGCGCGGAAGTGAGCAACGCACGCATGCCGCGCTACCGGATCACCATCGCCTACGACGGCACGGACTTCCACGGCTGGCAGCGGCAGCATGAAATCGACCAAAGCGCACCGACTCCTGTCGGTGCGACCGAAGGCGAAGCCGAAGCCGCAATCGACTCGCCGCCTGAACGGCGCCCGCTGCGCACCGTGCAGCACGTCGTTGAGCACGCTGTGCGTGAAGTCGTTCGCGAGCCGGTGACGGTGCTCGGGGCTTCGCGCACCGATGCCGGCGTGCACGCCCGCGGCCAGGTCGCGGCCTTCACCACCACGCGCGAGATTCCCGTCGAGAAGCTGCCGCGCGCCATCACCTCGCGTCTGCCCGCGGATGTGGTCGTGACGAAGGCGGAACTGGTCTCCGACGAATTCGATCCCATCCGCGACGCCATCGCCAAGGGTTATCGCTACCGCATCGCGCATTCGTGCACCACGGATCGGCGCCCGGTGTTCGATCGCGACTTCGTGACGTGGACGGCGTACCGCCTCGACGCCGAGCGCATGAACGAGGCCGCGCGGTTACTGATCGGCGAGCATGACTTTGCGAGTTTCACGCGCGTCGCCCACGGCCGGGAGAGCACCGTGCGCACCATCTACCAGTGCAAGGTCGATGTGCATCCGCGCTCCAGGCGCCGCTGCGACATCGAGGTCGTCGGCAACGGCTTCCTTTACAACATGGTGCGCATCATCGCCGGCACGCTGCTGGAGGTCGGCCGCGGCGCGATCGAGCCCGAATCAATTCCAGCAATGCTCGCTGCGAAGGATCGCAGCGCGGCCGGGCCGACGCTGCCGCCCAACGGCCTGTGCCTGCTGTGGATCAGGTACCCTGATTCGCCGGCGGCGGCGCCGGAGCCGCAGTCTGCCCCTCCTGCATGAGCCACTGCTCGGCTTCGGCGACCGTTTCGAAAGCGCGCACGTTCATGCCGCGGTTGACCGCGACGTCCTCCACGAACTTCGTGTCCTCGAAGGCGTGCTCGGGATTCGTGTCCACGTACGCGATTTTCCGGACGATCAAGCGCGAGCGCACGCTGCCTTCGCTGGCGATGCGGAACATCGGGAGCGTACCCAGCGTCGGTCCGCGCAGGTTCTCCTCGACCAGGATCGTTGGGCATTGGCGAGCGATGCACGTGTCGTGGACCTTCTGCAGGTAGCCGCGGACACTGGCTTCGCTGTTCTCGCCTGTGACCTTGAAATGCAGGTAGCCGGGCCGTTCGATGATCGAAAGCGTGAATGTCATGTGCGAGAACAATAGTGCGCGACGCTCGGCGGTTCCGGCAGGCTCGCTACTTGAACGAGAGCCAGACGATGAACACGAACATCACCGCCGCGGGCAAGCCGCCGAGGCCCGCGCCGATCCACGCCCTGCCCGCCGCTGTCAGCCAGATGCCGCCCACGAGCGTGAGCAGTCCCGCAACGGCGATCGCCAGCATCCACATCTTGATCGCATGCAGCTGCGAAGGCGAGGAGTTGGGCGCGCACGCCATGCAGAACGTCAGCATCATCAGCCAGCCGAACACTCCCGCCACAATGGCGGCGATAGCACAGAACATTGCCAGCATGGTTCTCTCCTGTTCGCTGAGCCCCGGTGAATCATGAAACGGTGGAACCGGCAATGACCTGCCGCGAATAGTCGCCTGCCCGCTGCAGATACTCCTCGACAGCCATCTCGCGCTCCTCGCCGGCAGCGATGATGAACGCGTGCAGCATCGCCTGCGAAAGCACGTGAAACGCGCGCCCGGGCTCGATGCCTGCGCTGAGGAGGCTCTGCATCAGGTCGCGTATGCCCGCGGGCTCATCGGTTTCCAGGGTTTTTTCCGTGGCCGCGTCCATCGCGATATGCAGCATGAGGTTCTCGCCATCCACCTCCATCGGGCATGATGGGTTGGCGGCGAAGCGATCGAGGTGCTCGTGCATGTCATCGTGCATGAGCATGAACTTCTGCATGCGCGCCAGGTCCGCATCGGCGGGCGACTGGCCGGCCTTGGCCTGCATCCAGAGTGAAACGAAGACGTCGCGGGTGATTTCGGGCATGTGGGTGGTTCCTGCACTGGAAACGACAACGGCGATCGACAGGCGCAAAGCGGCGGCGAACAAGGGCCGGCAGTTCGCCCGTACACTCGGTGCCGCATGCGCATCATGCACATTTCAACGCGCCTGATCCTCGGCGGATCGCAGGAGAATACCGTCCTCTCCTGCGAGGGCGAGGCGGCAGCCGGGCACGATGTGGCGCTGGTCTTCGGCCCGATCTACGGCCCGGAAGGCTCGTTGCTGGATCGCGTCAAGCGCTTTCGCACCGATGATGGCCGGGCCGTCGAGGCCATCGAAACGCCCAACCTTACGCGCGAACTGCACCCGCTCAAGGATCCGCGCTGCGTGCACGATCTTCGTCGGCTGATTCGCGACTGGAAGCCCGACGTCGTGCACACGCATTCGTCCAAGGCCGGGATACTCGGCCGAATGGCGGCGTGGAAGGAGCATGTCAGGTGCGTCATGCACACCATTCACGGCCCGCCCTTTCATGCCTTCGAGAAGGCCTGGCGCAACGCGGTCTACGTGCGCTCGGAGCGGTTCGCGGCGAAGCGCTGTCACGTCATCGGCGCGGTGGCGCAGGCCATGCGCGATCAGTTCGTCGCCAGGCGCATCGGCCGGGAGCAGCAGTACGTCATCGTCTACAGCGGCATGGAGGTCGAGCCGTTCCTCAAGGCGCCGGAGTTGCGCGAGTCCATGCGTGCCAGACTCGGATTCAAGCCGGGCGAATTCGTCATTGGCACCGTCGCGCGACTGGCGGAGAACAAGGGCCACGATGATCTGCTCGAGGCTCTCGCTGACAGATCGAAGGCTGATTCGCGGGTTCGACTGCTCTGGGTCGGCGATGGCTGGTGGCGCCAGCGCCTCATGCAGCACGCCGCCCGGCTCGGCCTGCAGGATCGCATCGTCACCACCGGCCTTGTGCCGCCCGAGCAGGTCGCCCCGCACATGGCCGCGATGGACCTGCTCGTGCACCCCAGTTATCGCGAGGGCCTGCCGCGCACCGTGACGCAGGGAATGCTCGCGGGGCTGCCGGTGGTGGCCAACGACGTCGATGGCACGCGCGAAGTGTGCATCGACCGCCAGACCGGCCTGCTGGTGCAGCCAGAGGACGTGCGCGGCCTGCACGATGCGATCGCGTGGATGATGGAGCATCCCGACGAGCGGGCGGCGCTGGCCGCGGCCGGCCGCGCGATGTGCCGCACGCGCTTCGCCGCGCAAACGATGGTCGATCACCTGCTGAAGATCTACCGGGCGTGCCTCAGTGGCGAGCGCGACTTCCGGCACGTGCAGCCTTGATCCACGGCTGCACGGATGGACATCAATGAACAGCCATGGATAATCGCGTGATCCGATGATGTGGCTCGTCTCGCGTCAACGCTTGAGTTTTCGCGCCCGCCTTCTCACGGCGGCGCTGGCCCTCGCATGCGCACTGGTGCCGCGTGCAACGCTTCCGGCGCAGACCATTGAACTCACGCGCGACATCGAGGCACCGGCCCTCGTTCAGCCGACGCTGGCAGCGACCATCGTTGGAGTGCTGGAGAAGGAAGCCGGCGAACTGCGCGGCGAAGCCGACGCCGCCGGCGATGCCACGGCGCGAGCCGTGCTGTTGACGCGGGCCAACCTCCGACTCCTTGCTGCGGAACTGCTGGCCGCTGGTGATCG
>DATKJG010000231.1:0-4628 GCA_035543215.1 Phycisphaerales bacterium
ACCGCCGCGAGCGCGCCGGCTGAGGATGACCACGCGTGAATGACATCGGGCGCGGCGCCTGCGTTGCGGCACGCTGCCAGCCATCGGCCGAAGGCGCGACCGGCGGCCAGCGTGCGCCCGTGCAGCGGCCAGATCGTTCCCGTCACGTTCAGGCCGCAGCGTGCCGCGTCGCGGGCATCGCTCCGTCGGCCGATAAGCAGGACATCATGCGCCGGCCAGCCGGCCTGTTCGAGGCGCGCGATGGACTGGGCCGCGAGGCGCTGCGTGCAAGGCCCGCCCCATGGCGATGCGACATCGATCAGGTGCAGGACGTGCATGCGGCGATCGCTACCTGGGCGTGAGCCGCTCGCCCAGATCCACGTACTCGTGCTTGTAGAACAACTTGGCGATCTGATCGCCCAGCTCCGATGCCAGAGACTCATTGATCTTCTGGCGGGTGGGGCGCGAGGCGTACAGCGACGGATCGACCGGCGCGCCGCTGTGCTTCACCGGGTAGCCGTCGGCCATGTCGTTGCCGGGGAATACTCGCTGATGGTTGGTGACGTCGATGACCTTCACGTTCGCGGCGGCTGTGGGGACGGGGGTGAAGCCGTCGGGGGTCTCGGCGAACATCGTGATCTGCACGTAGATGACCTGGTGGGCGCCGACGGCGCGGCCGACGGCCTCGATATCCATGAGGTCGCTCGCCTTGTCGCTGCGCGAGGCGATGAGAATCGCATCCTGCGGATTGATGGTCGTCGTCACGAGTTCGTTGAGCATGAGTTCCTGCGTCGCGCGATCGGCGATGGCGCGGCGCAGGTTGGTCGGGCTCACGAGGTTCTTGCGATCATCGATGAAGACGACCGTCGGAACGTTGGCGAGTGTGTGGCGGGCCTCGACCTTGGGCGGGCCGGCCGCGACGGCCACGACCGGGCCGACGATGTTGCAGCCGCCGATCATGCACGCCGACGCCAGCGCGCACGCAATCATCGATGCGCGGGCCGCAGCCATGCAGACATTCATTACTTGCTCACGCTTCCAATTCATATTCACGCGCTTTGGTCCTGGAGGTTACGAGCCGGTCTTCTGCTTGAGTTCCCGCATTTCCTTGGTGTCGAGTTCCGCGCGGTACTGCGTCGGATGCTTCGGCTCGTAGTGCAGGTGGAACAGCCACGCGTTGCGCTTGACCAGGTCCACGAGAAGGCCGGTCTCGATCTGCGTCTGCGTGGCGTTCTCGGCGGTGACGCCTTCGATCGCCGGGAACCGCGCGGCCACGTCGAAGGTCTCGGCGAAGGTGTCGGGATCGATGCCCTTGCGCTCGATGATGCCGACGCGCGACACGGCGTTGCCATCCCACAGGAAGCGGTTCCCCGGCGGATGCAGGCGGTACTCCAGCACCTCGATGAACACGACGCGATCGACGTTGAGTTGCTCAGCGATCTCGCCATAGGGCAGCGCGTTCCAGTTCGGCTTGTTGTACTGCCAGTTGAGCACGACGCTGGGATCGAGCACCTGGACGCCCGGCACCCATCGCGCGATGCGCATCGTCACGCCGCTGGCCATGTAGGTCACCAGGTTGGGATACTCGAACATCGTCGAATAGTCGGCCTCGACCACGACGGCCACGGTCTTGTTCTCCAGGCCGCGGTAACGCGGCATGGTTTCGACCAGTTTCTGTGCTTCCTCGGCGGCTCCCATGGCGCCGATGGCATGGGCAGCGATGCAACCGGTCATCTGCAAGGGCATCGCCAGCAGTGCGAGCGCCGCGGCCAGCCGCGTGGCGAAGGTGACGTATCGATTGGTGTTGTTGCTGTGACTAAACATGTCGGCCTCCGATCTACAGCCAGCCCTTGTGCCGGGCGATTGTGTACCCCCATGCCGCCACCAGGGCGAACGCCAGGGCCCACGCCACGTGCCGGCTCCACAGGCGCGCCACCGCGCCGCCCAGCCGCGAGCCGGTCATCATCACCTGGATGCTGATCAGCCAGATCATCGCCGCGGAAATCGCGAGAATGCAGCCCAGCGGCTGCGCGAGAAACGATTGAAGAAGGTTGCCGTTTGCGGCATGGGCGAAAGCGGTGGTCATACCGCAGGTCGGGCAAGGCAGGTCGGCGACGGCGATCCAGCCGCAGGGCGGCAGGTGCAGTTGCATGTGCGTGCCAAGGCCTGAGGGCGAAGGCTCAAGCCACGCCGCCACGCCCAGCAGAATCGTGCAGCCGGCGAAGACAACGGCTGCGATCGCGCGGCGCGATGCAGGGGTGTACGCCTTCGCCCGGGCGCTCATGACTGGGTGCGCCGCGTGAGTTGGCAGGCTCTCGAGTGTCGTCATCTGGGCCACATCAGAGTATCCGCCGCGGAACGTCAACACAATGAAAAGAGGTCAGAGAGCGGCATCCTCTGACCTCCGATTCCAACGTCCCCAAGGGGATTCGAACCCCTGTTACCTCCGTGAAAGGGAGGTGTCCTAGACCGGGCTAGACGATGGGGACCTGATTCCCCGCCACCGTCGTCGGCAGGGCTGACATGGTAGGCCGATTCAGCGATTGGGCAACCGCACGGGCGATGAAAGTCCGGGAATGTGGCAGTGTTTGGCGCGTCTGGCGAGCGACCTCATCGCACACCGAATGCCTGCCGATAACAGCGACATGAGCACGCACCAGACGCCGCAGATCCTGAAGCGCATTCTCATCACGCTGTCGCTGGGCCTGGCGTTCATCGTGATGGCGAGCATCTTCTCGCCCGATCGCAGCCGCGCCAGCGGCGACGGTCTCGCGCCGCGCCGCTCGCACCACAACCAGCGAAACGAGTCTGCGAATGCGGAATCGACCAACGCCCATAAAGGCCTGAACTCGCTGGGCGTGATCGAGTCGGGCCGCTACGACATCGCCGTGTATGCCACGGATGCCGGGCCGCGCTACACGATCGTCGCGCGCGACAGCGGCGAGGAAGTCGGTACGCTTCTCACGGCCGAACAAGTGCAGTTGCTCCTCCCGGAGATCGACCTGAAGACACTCGATTTCTCCGCCAGCGAAGGCAAGGCCGAGCAGTTGATGCTGGCTGATCCGAACGAGTGAGGCGGGCGCGTGAAGTCGCGCGCGCTGGCGACTGGGCCTGCGACTCGATATCCGTAGAATCTGGCTGTGAACGCGGCGATCGTTCAACTGTCTCTCTGCCTCGTCTTCGCGCAGCCACCGGCTGCATCGCCGGGCTTGAGCAATCAGCAGCGGCGAGATCTCGCGACGGCCCAGGATGATGGCGAGTTTCGCGAGCAGGCGTTCTACGCGCTGGTTGAGCATGTGCGCGGCTGGCCGGCGCCGCCCCATTCGCCGGCGGATTCGGGCGAAGCGATACGGCTCGCGGCGGATCTGAATGCGCTCGTCGGACAGCCGGAGCAATACCGGGGCGAGCTCTGCCGCATCACCGGCGAGTTGCTGCAGATCACCGCGCTCGGCCCGCCCTACGAGACTGTCAGCGAGTGGTTCGTGCGCGAGGACCGCAGCGGCACGCCCGTGATGGTGTACGTGGTGCAGCCCGGTGCGGGCAGGCCAGAGCGTTTCGCTGAGCACCAGCACGTGCAGATCGACGGACGCTTCTATAAGAGGATGCGGATGCAGGCGCGCGATCGGCAGGTGCGCGACTACGCCGCGTTCGTCGGCGCGTATCCAGTAGCGCTGGCGACGCCTGCCAGCCGGCCGACATCCACCGCGCCGGCCATCATGCCCAGTCGCGGCCTTGATCTGCTGGCGGTGCTGGCCGGACCGATGGTGCTGCTGGTACTGGTGTTCGCCGGCCTGCGCCTGTGGATCGCGCGGCGAAATCGAGGGGTGCAGGATCGCCACGCGCTGCAGCCGCGCTGGATGCCCACGCCCAGCGAGGTGGACGAAGCTGCGGGTTTGCCGGATGATCCGGCCGAGGCGCTGGCGGAACTGAGGCGCCGGGCGCAGTCGAATTGAAACCGCGGATGCACACAGATGAGTACGGATGTGACGGCGCATGACTGAGATCTCCGTCAATCTGCCGCCGCCCGCCGAGTCGTATTCGATCGTGATCGAGCAGGGTTTGCTGGCGCGCGTGGGCCAGCGCGTGGGCGCGGTTACCCCTCACGCGCGCTGTCTGCTGGCGATGGATGCCAACGTCGTTGAGCCGCATGGCGCGGTCGTATTGAAATCGCTGCGCGATGCGGGTTACGAAGTGGCGACGGCGGCGCTGACAGCGGACGAGAAGCACAAGACGCTGGATGCAGTCGAATCGCTGTATCGCGTGATGCTTGATGCCAGACTCGAACGGCGCAGCCCCGTCATCGCGCTGGGTGGCGGGATCGTGGGTGATGTCGCCGGTTACGCCGCCGCCACCTATCTGCGCGGCGTGCCGCTCGTGCATGTGCCGACGACGCTGCTGGCCATGGTGGACGCCTCCATCGGCGGCAAGACCGGCGTCAACTTCCTGCTGCCGAAGTCCGACGACCTCGGCAAGAACCTGATCGGGGCGTTCTGGCAGCCGAAGGTCGTGCTGGTCGATCCATCGACGCTGCGGACGCTCAACGCGCGTGATTTGCGGTGCGGCCTCGCTGAATGCATCAAACACGCGGTGATCGCCGACGCCGGCCTGCTGACATGGATTGCGCAGCACGCAACGGAATTGAAGAGTTC
>DATKJG010000232.1:0-7912 GCA_035543215.1 Phycisphaerales bacterium
GATTCCGCCTGACAGGTGGGTGATTGACGGCTCGCCGGCGTTGAGCATCGCCTGGGCGGCTTTCGACGACCGGCTGCCGCCCTTGCAATGCAGCACAAGCATCCTGCTGGTGGCGATCTCACGAGCCTTGGCCGGATCGAACGTTCCCAGCGGCATCAGGTGCGCGCCCGCGATGCGCTCGCCGGCATGCTCGACAGGCTCGCGCACATCGATCAGCGCGATTTCGCGGCGCTCGAGCCCGGTCTTGAGATCAGTGGGCGAGATCTCGCGGATGGGTGACGTGGCGGCGGTCATGTTGAACTTCTGCGCGTTGAACGCACAAGAACTGTATGCGCGGCGGCGAGAGCGCTAGGGGGGCGGGGGGCCGCCTGCCAAACGCTACACTCGCGACGTGGCGTACGTCGTTGACATCAATCCCGACGATCCGAAATCGATCGACGCCGCCTTGCGCACCGAGTGGCTGCTGACCAACGGCTTGGGTGGCTACGCGATGGGGACCGTTCTGGGCGTGAACACACGTCGCTACCACGGCCTGCTGGTGGCGGCGACCGGACCGCCGGTGGGCCGGGTAGTTGTCCTGCATTCGCTCATCGGTCGCTGCACCTTCGCCGGCAACGTCTTCGACTTTGCGACCCAGCAATTCGTGGATGGCGAGGGCCGACACCTGCTTCACCCGGAGGGGTACAGGCGACTGGTGAGAGTGGAAATCGAACCGCCCCATCGCATTACGTGGACGTACCGCGTGCACAAGGTGATGCTGCGGCGCCGGCTGTCGCTGGAAGCTGGCCGGCAGATGGTGCGAGTGGAGTACGAGGTCGAAAACGCGCCGCCGGATGTGCAGGTGAGTGTGCGGCCGCTCATGCCCCTGCGCGACTTTCACTCCCTGGATCATGAAAGCCAGGGCGCCCCGGTCCTGACGAGCGTGCAAGGCGGCGAGGCGATCATGCAGCGCGGCGAGGTGCGAGTGCGTCTCGCGGGTGCAATGTTGCAGAGCGATCCGCAATGGTGGCGCGGCTTTGCCTACGCACTCGATCGCGACCGCGGCCAGGAGTGGCGCGAGGATGTCTGGTCGCCGGGTGTCGTCGAAGGCGTCGCCCCCACCCACGTGCGCGGCAGTGCATCGATCACGATCGAGTTGCTCGATGCGAACGCTCCCCCGCGATCGACAGGCGCCCCAGACGCACGCTCGGCCGCAGCGACACGCATGCCGAAAGCGGCGCAGCCTGTCGCCGTAGCCGCAAAGGCATTCGTCGTCGCGCGCGAATCAACGTCCGACGGCTGGACCTCATCGGTGATCGCGGGCTATCCGTGGTTCGGCGACTGGGGCCGCGACACGATGATCGCCCTGCCGGGGCTGATGCTCGGCACCGGGCGATTGGACGAGGCGCGATCGACGCTGGAGTGCTTCGCGAAGCACCTGCGCAATGGGCTGATCCCGAATCTTTTCGACGACTACGGTGGCGCCGCGCGCTACAACACCGTCGATGCCAGCCTGTGGTTCGTGCACGCGGTGCATGCGCTGTGGCGCTTGTCCCCCTCTCCCAAAGGGAGAGGTGAGACCAATCTCCTCGCCCACTGCCGCGAGATCATCGCTGCCTACCAGCACGGTACGGACTTCGGCATCCGCATGGACGCCGACGGCTTGATCATTGCCGGCGACGAATCGACGCAACTGACGTGGATGGACGCCAAGCGCGACGGCGTGGTCTTTACGCCGCGGCATGGCAAGGCCGTCGAGATCAACGCGCTGTGGCACAACGCCCTGCTGTGCCTGAGCGAGATGACCGATGATTCGAACGAGCGCAACGAACTGATGATTCTCGCGCGTCGCGTCGCCGCTTCATTCCGAAGCGCGTTCTGGTGGGCCGAGCGCCAATGCCTGCACGATTGCCTTACGCCGGCCTCGGGGGCCGACGGGACGTTCTTGCCCGACGGCCGACTGCGGCCGAATCAGGTCTTCGCCGCAAGCCTGCCGTTCTCGCCGCTCAATGAATCGCAGCAGCGCGCGGTGCTGAAGGTCGTCGGCGAACGCCTGCTCACGCCGTTCGGTCTGCGCACGCTCGATCGCGACGATCCGAACTACAAGCCGCGCTATGAGGGCGATCTCTTCCAGCGCGATGCGGCGTATCACAATGGCACCATCTGGCCGTGGCTGATCGGGCCGTACTGCGAGGCCCTGCTTCGCGTCGAGAATTTCAACGCTGAATCGACGAAGCGCGTGCGCGAACTGCTGCAGCCGCTCATCGGCGAGATGAGCAATGCAACCGGCGGGCGATGCCTGGGACAGATCGCCGAGGTCTATGACGCCGAGCCCCCCCACCGGCCTTCCGGCTGCCCGGCCCAGGCCTGGAGCGTCGCCGAAATCCTGCGCGTGCTGGCGATCGTGAGTTGACGACGTGCCTCGATAGACTGATCCCATGCCCAGCCGCAGCGTCGATCCCGTCATGCTCGAGCAGCGTGCGGCGATGTTCACCAAGCGCTCGATCAAGACCGCATCCAAACTTGCCGGGCTGCGGCTGGCGATGTCGATGCTCGACCTGACCACCCTGGAAGGCAAGGACTCGCCCGAGAAGGTGCGGGCTCTCTGCCGCAAGGCGATTCGGCCCTTCGAGGGGAATATCGATCCGCCCATCCCTTCGGTCGCGGCGGTGTGCGTCTATCCGGCGCTCGTCGCGATCGCAAAGCGCGAGCTGCGCGGCTCGGGCGTAAAGGTCGCCAGCGTCGCCACCGGATTCCCTTCAGGCCAGTTCCCGCTCGAAGTGCGGCTGGCTGATGTGCAGGCCGCAGTCGAGGCGGGCGCGGATGAAATCGACATGGTGATCAACCGCGGCGCGTTGCTCGCCGGCCGTTACCGCGAGGTTGCGGAGGAAATCAGGGAAACCAAGGTCGCCTGCGGATCAGCGCATCTCAAGATCATCCTCGAGACCGGTGAACTGGAGACCCACGACCTTGTCCGCCGCGCAGCCGATTTGGCCATTGAAGCGGCGGCATCGGTTCCCGGCGCCGCCCCGCTGGCTGATGGCGAAGTCTTCATCAAGACCTCCACAGGCAAGGTCGCGCCCGCAGCAACCATGCCTGTCACGCTCGTCATGCTCGAAGCGATTCGCGATCAGTACATCGACACGGGGGTGCGCATCGGCATGAAGCCGGCCGGCGGCATCCGGTCGGCCAAGCAGGCTCTGCACTACCTGGTGATGGTCAAGGAGACGCTGGATGACGCCTGGCTGAGCCCGCGCCTGTTCCGCTTCGGCGCTTCGACGCTGGCCAATGACATCCTGCGACAGATCATCAAGCAGACCAGCGGCAAATACGTCGCCGCCTACGACTTCTCCGAGGCGTAATCGCAGGCCGCGGCGCGTGATACGATGATCCTGACGCAGCGATGACTCCCGAGCAGCAAACCCGCGGACGCGAGCGCGAACTGGCGGAACTGTCGACGCCCGTGACGCACGTCGTCTCGCCGCAGCGATCGGTCTGGGACTATTCGCCTGCGCCCGAGACGACGAAGGCGGCGATTGCTGACCGCTACGGGCTGTTCATCAACGGCGATTTCGTCACGCCCCGCTCGCGCAAGCACTTCGCGTCGATCAATCCGGCGACGGAAGAGACGATCAGCGAAATCGCCGAGGCGAATGCGGACGATGTCGACGCCGCGGTAAAGGCGGCGAAGGCGGCAGCCCCGCGCTGGGCGAAGATCGATCCGCGCGAGCGGGCCAAGTACATCTTCCGAATCGCCCGGCGCATTCAGGAACGCTCCCGCGAACTGGCGGTGCTGGAATCGACCGATGGCGGCAAGCCCATCGCTGAATCGCGCGACATCGACATTCCCCTCGCAGCTCAGCATTTCTTCTATCACGCAGGCTGGGCCGACAAACTGCGCTTCGCCTTTGCCGGCGCGCAACCCAAGCCGATCGGCGTGTGCGGCCAGATCATCCCGTGGAACTTTCCCCTGCTGATGGCGGCGTGGAAACTGGCCCCGGCACTGGCATGCGGCAATACGTGCGTGCTCAAGCCGGCCGAGACGACCTCGCTCACGGCCCTGCGCCTCGCGGAGATTCTGCAGGAAATCGACCTCCCCCCCGGAGTGGTCAACATCATCACCGGCGCGGGCGCGACCGGCGCGTCACTGGTCAATCATCCGCACGTAAGGAAGATCGCTTTCACAGGCTCGACCGAAGTCGGCAAGATCATCGCCAAGGCGTGCGCCTCCACCGACAAGCGCCTCACGCTCGAACTCGGCGGCAAGAGCCCGAACATCATCTTCGACGATGCATCCATCGACCAGGCGATCGAAGGCATCATCCAAGGCATCTATTTCAACCAGGGCCATGTCTGCTGCGCGGGCAGCAGGCTGTTTGTGCAGGAATCGATCCTGGATGAGGTCATCGCCAAACTCACGCATCGCATGAAGGCGCTGCGCGTGGGCGATCCGCTGGACAAGAACACCGACATCGGCGCGATCAACTCCAAGGCGCAACTGGCGACCATTCACCGCTTCCTCGAAGCCGGCTCGGGCGAAGGCGCCCAACTGCATGAGGTCAACACCTCGACACTGCCCAATCGCGGCTACTGGTGCCGGCCGTGCTTCTTCACCAACGTTCAGCCTTCCCACACCATCGCGCGCGAGGAGATCTTCGGCCCGGTTCTGAGCGTGATGAGTTTCCGCACGCCGGAGGAGGCGCTGCTGCGGGCCAACAACACGCCCTACGGTCTGGCGGCGGGCGTGTGGAGCGACAAGGGCTCGAAGATCTTCGACATCGCGCGCAAGTTGAAGGCCGGGGTGGTCTGGTGCAACACCTACAACCGCTTCGACGCGGCGTCGCCCTTCGGCGGGTTCAAGGAGTCAGGCTTCGGCCGCGAAGGCGGCTTGCAGGGGCTCAAGGCGTACGTGGAGTTGTAGCGCGCGAGGCTGCAGCGGCGCCCGACGTTTCGCGCTGCGCGGCTACTGTTGTCTCTCAATGATCACGCGCCCGATCCAGCCCGCAGACCTCGCCTTCGTGCGCGAGGAACTCAAGCGCAACTGGCATGATGTCGGCATCTGGTCCGTCGGGCGGCGTTACCAGGGCGATGCGTTGCCGGGATTCATCGCCTTCGACGATGCGAAGAGCCGCGTCGGCCTCGTGACGTATCACATCGAATCCGGCGATTACCAGGCCGAGATCGTCACGCTCTCCTCGCGACTGGAGAATCACGGCGTCGGCGAGGCCCTGCTGAACGCCGCTGTCGAAGCGATCAGGACCGCCGGCTGCGTGCGCATCTATCTTCGCACCACCAACGACAACCTCCGTGCCCTTGGCTTCTACCAGAAGCGCGGCTGGAAACTCTGCGCCCTGCACAAGGGCTACATCGATGAGGCCCGCAAGCGCGTGCCCATCATCCCCGACACCGGCATGCACGGCATTCCGCTGCGCGATGAGATTGAACTCGAACTGTGGCTGCGGTGAAATGATCTCCTCATGACGCGCCACCTGCTCCACGATCACCTTGCCGGCTTCGATGCGCTGTTGAGCGATCTCGCGGCCCGCGTCACCTGCGAGAGCATCATGACGCCGTGGTGCGATGTCGAGTGCGTCGTCGGCTCGCATGATCGGCAGACCAAGGAGCGGGCCATGGCCCTGATGGATCGCGGCCGCTACAGCAGCGTGCCGCTGGTCGATGAATCCGGCAGGGTGCATGGCCGTTACATCCGCTGGACTCCGGAGGGTGCGACCGCGTTCGAGAACCTCCAGCCGCATCATTTCGCACGGCCGCACATGGACGCTTTCAGCCTGCTGGCGTGCATGGCCGAGCATCGCCAGATCGCGATGTTCGTCGGCGACGCGGCCGACAGCGGCCCGCCCGCCGGCTGGATCACCTTCGCCGACTTCAGCAAGCGGCCGTTCCGGATGCTCTTGTTCGCGATCGTCTCGGAGGTGGAGTACCTGCTGGCCCGCGCCATCGATCAGAAGCATCCTAAGGACGGCTGGCTGGAGTTCGCCGGCGCGCTTTCAGAGGCGGAGCGTGCGGAACTGATCAAGCGGCGCAACGAAGCCCGCGAGTGGGATGCGCTGATGCCGCTGACGACGTTCGCCGAGATCGGCGACCTGGTGCGCGTGGCGTGCGCCTCGCCGGCGGTGTGCGAGCGGCTTGGATTGTCGGCCGGCGACAGCGACAGGCTGCGCATGATCGCCGACCTGCGCAATCGCGTGGCCCACACGGTGCGGCCAGTGGTGGCGGGCCCCGGCGCGATCCAGACCACCGCGGCCCAGGTGCGGCTGCTGCGCGAGTTGATCGAACGCTGGACTGCGGCAACAGCGGGATGAATCCAGCACCGCTGGCCAAAAACGAACGGCCCGCCGCGAAGTGCGACGGGCCATGTGTATCAACGAGTGAATGCGCCGACGGCGAGATGCGGTCAGCGGCGGCGGCTGCGAGCGCCGATGACGACGGCAAGCCCCAGCAGCGCGATCGCGCCCGGGGCGGGCACTGCCGCGCTGATCACGATGTTGTCGACGCGGTTGGTGCCGGCCGTTGCAACTGTGCCTCCGTTGATGCTCGTCGTGGTGTTCATCGCGAACCGGAAGAAGATGCTCGAATCGTTATTGAGCGCTGCGATGGAACTGAGATCGAACGAGTAACTCGTTGTCGCGACAGGCGTCACGGACGACCAGCTGACCGCCGGCGAGGTCATCTGGTAACTCACGAAGGTGTTGTACGTCACGTTGTCGGTGCTGTACTGCAGCACGAAATCGCGCGGGCCGGTGGCGCTGCCGGTCTGATCCCAACTGATGGAGATGCCGGTGTAGGCGGTGCTCGACGTGCTGAACTGGTAGTAATCGCCGATCGCCCATTCATTGGAACTGAGCGACTCGAGCGAGCCGTTGCCCACGGGCGTGGTCCAGTCGGTGTTGGCGCTGATGTGGAGTCCGGTTGCCACCGAGGTGGCCACGAACACTCCCCCGCTGGCGTTCACGGTCGGCCCTGTGCCGTTGTTGGTGATGTCGCCCGGCGTGTTGGGCGCCTCGAAGGTCCAGTTCGCGAGGATGTCGGCTTGAGTTGAAGCCGCGAACACCGCGCTGAGCGCGAAGCCGGCGACGATACCTGCGCTGATCTTCATCACAAACTCCTCCTCGACTCATCCAGAGGCCATCGCACGCGGACCGGACGGCGCAGACAGAGCGCGCAGCCGATCTCCCATCGGTCCGACGAAAATCACTCGCTGGATGCCGAGCGACTCTCAGGCCGTCGCGGTCACGCCGACAGCCGGGCGCTCACTCTCTTTTTGCCTCCGCCGGGCCGCGGTCAAGGGCCTGCGGCCAGCATCGGCAGCATCAGTTTCAGCCGCCGCCGGCGTCCTGTCAACGCCTGCCGCGCTGGATTCCCGTTCAGTTTCAGTTGTCCACAGCGGGAATTGGCGTGGAATCGCCACCCCGCGCTCCGCTGAACGGAAAGATGGGGAATTGCGATTGTCAGCGCCGTCGATCGGCCCGCCGCAGCGCCGCCGCATCCATCAGCGATGCCAGCGCCCGCACCGGCGTGCCCGCGTACAGGCATTCAAGCAGGTCGAGGTCGGCCGCCGCCAGCGGGTACGCCGCATCATCCAGCGTGCGCAGGTTCACCAGCACGCGCTCGCGGGCGGCAAGATGGTCCGCGTCCATCTGTGCGAGGATGGCGCTGGTGCTCTGCTCGCGCAGGAAGCGGTCGTTAATGGCGAGATTGGCTCCGGTCGTCGCGCTCGCTGCGGCGCTGAGCGCGCTGGTGATCGATTGGCCGCCGGTGAGCGTCGCCGCCGTCGTCAAGCCGATGACCGCGAGGTCGGCCGCGAAGTCGTTGCCCGCGCGTACGCCCGCCAGCGCGATGCCGCTGCGCTGATGATGCTCATCGATCAGCCCCAGCACGCGCAGCGCGACGTGGTCGCGCACCTGCCGGCGCC
>DATKJG010000233.1:0-2010 GCA_035543215.1 Phycisphaerales bacterium
GGCGGGTGGAACTACACCGGCGAAGGCCCCGCGACCGGCTCGATGACCTGCGCCGGACTGGCGACGCTGTTCATCACGCAGGACCTGCTGCATGCCAAGGAGTCGATCAAGGTCGGCAAGGAGAGCGCCGGCCGCAACGAGGAGGCAATCAGCAAGGGCCTTGCGTGGATGGACACGCACTTCTCCGCGACCGAGAACCCCGGCAAGAACACCTGGATCTACTACTACCTCTACGGCGTCGAGCGCGTTGCGCTGGCCAGCGGCTACAAGACCTTCGGCGGCAAGGACTGGTATCGCGAGGGCGCGGCCGAGATCATCAAGCGTCTTCTGACATGGGACGATGCCGGCGATTCGTTCAAGGTCAATGAGAACGCGTTCGGCACGTCGCGCGGCTCGAAGATCCGCATCGACGACTACGCCTTCGGCCTGATGTTCCTGTCGCGCGGCCGCGTGCCGGTGGCGATCAACAAGCTGCAGTTCGACGGCACGTGGAACAACCGGCCGCGCGATGTCGCCAACCTCGTCGCCCATCTGCGCGAGGCGACCGAAAGCGAACTCAACTGGCAGATCGTGAAGATGTCCGACGGTCCGGAGCGCTGGCTGGATGCGCCGATGCTGTATGTCGCGTCGCACCAGTCGCTGCCATTCATGAAGGATCTGCCGATCGACGTGAATGAATGGGTCAAGGGCGCCCGGGAGTTCATCCGCCAGCGCGCTGCGGGTGAGATTCCCATGGACAGCAAGCCTCCAGAACGTCCGCAGATTGCCGAACTCGATTCGCTCAAGCGCTATCTCGACCTCGGCGGAACGATCGTGGCCTTGGCCGAGGGCGGAGGCCGGCCGTTCGCTGACAGCGTCGAGAAGGCGGGGATGCTGATGTATCCGCAGTACGAGTGGAAGGATCTGCCCGAGACGCACTGGGCGTACACGATTCACACGCCGCAGAAGACGCGCCGGCCGCCGCTCAAGAGTCTCTCGAATGGCGTGCGCGACCTGATCATCCTCTCGCCCTCGGGCGACATGCCGGAATCGCTGCAGACCAATGACATCGAGAAGAGCGCGCACGATTTCGCGACGCTGGGCAACGTGTACTACTACTCGTCGGAACTCAACAGCACCCGGCCGCGGCTGGAGCAGCATGCGGCGTTTGCCGAAGGTGAGCGCGGAGGCGATGTGACGGTGGTCCGAGCAGTGCACGCAGGCAACTGGAAGCCCGAGCCGCGCGCCCTGGATGTCTTTGCCGCGTGGCTGCGCGAGAATCGGTCGATCAACATCGCGATCGCTGATCATCCGCTGGCGAAGATCGGCGAACTCGATCCACGGCCGGCCCTGGTCATCGTCAGCGGCATCGACAAGATAACGCTCAGCGATGCGCAGAAGCAGGCGATCCGGACGTACGTTGAAGCCGGCGGCGTCATCCTGTTCGAGACGCCCGGTGGCAGCGGGGGGCCAAGAGACGCGCAGTTCTGTCCGACCGCCGAGCAGGCGTGCGCCGATCTGTTTCAGCGGCCGGTCGAGACGATCCAGCGCGGGCGCGTGCTGACGGGCGAAGGTGTTGATGGCGCGGTCGATTGCTCCAGAGTGGAATGGCGGCCATACGCGCTGCAGGTGTTCGGCTCGCGCGACAGCGCCCCGCGACTGCAGGGCATCGCGCTGGAGGCAGGCAAGGATCCGCGCATCATCTTCAGTCGCGAGGATCTCTCGCACGGCCTGCTCAATCAGCCATGCTGGGGCATTGTCGGCTACGCGCCGCAGTCGGCCCGCGAACTGCTGGCGAACATCCTGCAGCACGCGATGGCGGGCAGTGACTGAACCTCGTGCCTGGCCGCTCGAACCTCACTGTGCCGCCATCTTGCGGGTCTTCTTCGACGGCCGCACGACGGCAGCGCCAGCGCCGAACTGATCCATCGCCAGCGAATGCGCCGTGGCATACGTCGCGATGGTGCGCAGGAAGACCTCACCCAGATCGCCGGCTTTCTGCTGGCCGATGCCCCTGATGCGCAGGAGCGC
>DATKJG010000234.1:0-2095 GCA_035543215.1 Phycisphaerales bacterium
CTGGAGGCAGCAAGGGAGCATCGTGAACGACACTCCGGTTGAAGCACTGCCGCCCGGCGTAACCGATGCCGGACGAATTGACGAGTACCGCGGTTGGAAAGATCGGCCGCTGAGCTATCGCATGATTCGCGCCGATTCGCCGCGCTTCTCGCTGCTCTATCTCCACGGAATCGAGAGCCACAACACGTGGTTTCTGCCAGCCGCTCAACGGCTGGCGCGGCAAGGCTGCACGACGTACCTGTTGGATCGGCGCGGCTCCGGATTGAATCGAGAACCCGACCCGGGCGATGCACCGAGCGCCGCGGCGCTCATCGAGGATGTGATGTGTTTCCGGCAGCAGCATGCCGATGCGCCCATGCATCTGGCAGCATTGTCATGGGGCGGCAAACTCGCGCTGGCGACCGCGCTTCAGCATCCTCATGCCTGGCAAAGCCTGACGCTGATCACACCGGGCCTGTGCCCCGCCGTGGATCTCTCGCTGTGGCACAAGGCTGCGGCGGCGCTGAACCTGATCGTGGGCGGCCGCGCCACATTCCCGACGCCGATTTGCCCGGAGATGTTCACCACCACGCCGGCGTACCTCGACTTCATCCGCCACGATCCCTGGCGACTGAAGCGCGTGACCGCGCGCTTCCTGCGCACGACCTTCACGCTCGATCGGCGATTCACGCGACGCGGCGCGCGGCTGACGATTCCGGTACTGCTTCTGCTCGCCGAGCGCGATGTCATCATCGACAATGCCAAGGTGGAGGCGCTCGTGCGCAGTGTGCAGCCGGAGGCGAACGTCATCATGTTCGACAACGCTGACCATGCCGTGATCTTCGACCGCGTCAACGACGTCGCGGATCACATTCTCAACCATGTCAGGAGCGCGGCATCACCAAAGCGCAGCGAAGCGCCGGTGGCGGCCGCGTCTGCAGCATGAGAATTCAGAGCATCGACATCTTTCCGCTCGCGATCGCGTTTCGCCTGACGTTCCGGCACGCGCTGGCATCGCGCGATGCGATGAGTTCGCTCATCGTGCGTGTGCGCGATGAACAGGGCCGCGCAGGCTATGGCGAGTGCGCCCCGCGCTCGTACGTCAGCGGCGAGGATGCCGACAGCGCGCACCGTACGATCGAACAGCGTCTCTCGCCACCGTGGCGCGGTGCAGAGTTTGCGGCCTTCGACGATGTCATCGCCGCGCTTCGCGATGCGCAGGGCCGCGTCAAGCGCGACGAGCACGCAGCATTCTGCGCGATGGAACTCGCCATTCTCGATCTCGCCGGTCGGACATTCGGTCGATCCGCCGCCGACGTGCTGGGGCCTGTCACGCTGCCCGGAATCCAATACAGCGGCGTCGTCTCCGCCGATTCACCCGAGCGCACGCGCGAGTTCTGCGAGGCATACAGGAAGATGCGGCTGCCCGCGGTGAAGATGAAGGTCGGCAGCTCGCTCGATGACGACCTGGCGAACCTGAGTGTCGCGCGCGAGATCCTCGGCGATGCGTGTTCGCTGCGTGTCGATGCCAACGGCGCCTGGTCCGCCGACGAGGCTCTGCAGCGCATCGAACAGATGCAGCGATTCCGCATCGAGGCGGTGGAACAACCCGTCGCAGCCGATGACATCGCCGGGCTCACGCACGTCACCGCCGCCAGCAACGTCCCGATCATCGTCGATGAATCGCTGATTTCGTTCGCCGACGCGATGTCGCTGATCGAAGCACGTGCCTGCCACATGTTCAACATTCGCGTGTCGAAGAACGGCGGGCTCATCGGCGCAGCGCGTCTGCGCGAGACCGCCCTTCAACACGGCCTGGACTGGATGCTCGGTGCGCAGGTCGGCGAGTCAGCAATTCTGTCAGCCGCCGGCCGGCACCTTGCCACGCGCGGTGCCCCGCCGCGCTGGTGCGAGGGCTCGTTCGGCACGCTTCTTCTCGAGCGCGACATCGCGCGCGAGAACCTCACGTTCGGCCCCGGCGGCGCAGCGCCCGCAATCGAAGGCCCCGGTCTGGGCATCACCATCGACAACAGCGCGCTGGAACCTCAGCCCCGCGCGCAAGAACCGAAACCCGAGCCATCAACCACTGGAGGCAGCCCATGGGCACGATGACCCG
>DATKJG010000235.1:0-2511 GCA_035543215.1 Phycisphaerales bacterium
GCGGTGGAGATGTGCAACGGCGCGGGCGTCTGCCGCAAGATGAAGGGCGGCACGATGTGCCCGTCGTACCGCGCGACGCTGGATGAGCGTCACGCGACGCGCGGCCGGGGCAACGCGCTGCGATTGGCGATCACCGGGCAACTGACGGCAAATCGGTGGAAAGATGCGGAAACCGAGGCGACGCTCGATCTGTGCCTCTCGTGCAAAGCGTGCAAGAGCGAGTGCCCGTCCAACGTCGACATCGCGAAACTCAAGGCCGAGTACACCGCGCAGGGCTTCGCGCACGGCCGGCGCATCCCGCTGGCGACGCGCATGATCGCCAGGCTCCGTGCCGTCAATCGTGTCGGGTCATCGCTCTATCCGGTTGCGAACTTCATCAATCGACTTGGCGTGACGCGCGCCATCGTCAATCGTCTGGTGGGATTCCATCCGCGCCGGCCGCTGCCGACGTTCGGACAGTCGCTGCTGCGATGGATGTCGAAACGCGTTGACGTCAACGTGACCGATTCGCCCGCGCCGACGGTCGTCCTGTTTGCCGATTGCTTCACGACGTACAACGAGCCGCACATCGGCCGGGCCGCGGTCGAGGTGCTCGAAGCGTTCGGCTATCGCGTGGTGGTTGTTGATGCCGGTTGCTGCGGCCGGACGCTGCTCTCGACGGGCCTGCTTAGCAAGGCGCAGGAGGTGTGCCGCTCCACAGCCAATGCACTGCTCGAGGCGGTGCGACGCGAGAAGGCGATTGCCCTGCTCGTATGCGAGCCGAGTTGCCTGAGCGCGATCAAGGATGAATGGCTGGAACTCGACATGGCACTGGATGCCGGCCCGCTGCGTGAACTGGCGGCGAAGTCGCTGCTGGTCGAACAGTTCCTCGATGATCACTGGGAGCGGCATCCGAAGAAGCCTGCCATGGCGGCTCAATCCGATTCGCCGATCCTCCTGCACGGCCACTGCCATCAGAAGGCGCTGTGGGGCGTCGAATCGTCGGCGCGGATGCTGCGCCGGCTGTTCGGCCCGCGCGTGCACGCGCTCGACTCAGGCTGCTGCGGCATGGCCGGGCAATTCGGCTACGCGCGCGAACACTATGAGATTTCGATGAAGATCGGCGACCAGTCACTCTTCGGCGTGTTGCGAGAACAGCCCGATGCGATCATCTGCGCGCCCGGCACAAGTTGCCGCCAGCAGGTGCATGACGGCATGCAGGGGCGCACCGCACTGCATCCGATCGAGATCATCGCCGGCGTGGTGTTGACCGGGCGCTCATGATCAATATGGCTCGATCGTCGCGGTGCTCGATGCGGTTTCCTTTTTCAGCCTGTAGCGGTTGCCGCGCTGGTCGATGATCCGGCCATCGGCGCAGGTGATGCCATCCGGCAAACGGGCATGATGAAGGATGTTCGCGATGTCTGTCACATCGTCGATCCAGAAGGAGGCGGGCGCCTCGGTCATGCGATGATCGATGTAGGCCAGCCGAAGGGCTGCGTTGATGCCGTCGATGGCGGCGATGTCGGCCGCTTCCTTCGCCGCGGCCTGCCGGTCGTAGTACCTCGGCAGGGCGAAGCCGACGAGGATCGCGATCATCACCAGCACCACGAGCAGCTCGAACAGCGTCAGCGCGCGGCACCAGACGCGCGACAGCCAAAGGCGGCGCGCTACACCACGCCGAATTGAAATCATCCAGCACTCCAGCACATGAAAACCCTTGACGATCGACCGGCGTGGACCTTGCGGGAATGCCCGCCTGATCAGTTTCGAATGTGCGCTGCGGCCGGGCCTCGAACCGCAGGCAGGCGGAATCAGGGTCGAGGTTCGCTCATCGTGCTGCGCCTCCGACCTTGACAATCGAAAGCAATTATCGGGCGCGATTCGACGCCGAGTCAGCATGTCACGGCGACAATCGCCGCCACGATTACGCGCAAGTCCCTGGTTTCAGACAACTTCCAGCGGCAAGTGGGGTACGCTACAATGGCATGCCGATGCTGGAACGCTCGTCTGAGCACGCGCTTGTCCGCCGCGCCCGTAAGGGTGATGGCCGGGCTATCGAGGCCTTGATCAAATCGCACCAGGAGGCGCTGTACGCGTTCATGCTGCGCATGTCCGGCCGGCCCGATGTGGCCGAGGACATCGTGCAGGAGGCCTTTGTGCGCGTGCTCAAGAACCTCGATCGCTTCGACTCGCGCTTCCGCTTCAGCACGTGGCTGTTCACGATCGCCAAGCGGCTGTACGTGAACGCGATGCAGAAGCACAAGCCCACCTACGACAGCGACATTGTGGGTGACCGGCAGCACGGCGGCGACCTCTCGCCCGGCGGCGCGCTGGCTCGGGCCGAATCCATCAGCAACCTGCGCGGCATGATCGACAGCGCCCTCGAGCGCCTCGCTCCGCTGCAGCGCGAGATCATTCTGCTGTTCCACCAGCAGAACTGGCCCATCACCGAGATCGCGGTGTACCTCGACATGCCCGAAGGAACGGTCAAGAGCCACCTGCACCGCGCCCGCAGGCGGATGCGCAGCG
>DATKJG010000236.1:0-6984 GCA_035543215.1 Phycisphaerales bacterium
CACGACGTGGAACATCAAGGTGTACAACAACACCGCGACCAACAACCACGACCAGAACGGCTGCTTCCTGCGCCTGGGCGACGGCTCGGAGAACTTGAAGGTGATGAACAATCTCTACGTCGCGCCCAACCTCAACACGCACAACAACGCGGCCAACGTCTACTCAAGCGACAACTCGCTGGATGGCCAGTCGTTCCGCAACAACCTCTGGTCCACTTCGTCGACCAGCGATTGGGTGAACTTCGTGGCCAACGGCACAGGCGTGGGTCAACAGCAATGGGACGGCTACAGCCAGACCGCCAACGAGTGGTTCATGGATTTCAACGGCTCGGAACTCGATCCCCAGTACCGCCCGCAGTTTGATGCCGAGCGAGGTCGGGCGCTGCCGGGCGTGCCGACCGACTTCTATGGTCACAAGCGCCCGCGGACCGGCAAGCGCACCGTCGGCGCGGTGGAGAACTGACGACACTTATCGACGCGAGCTGGCATGTCGCCGCGTCACAGCGACTTGAGATACTCCACCAAGCGAGCCTTCTGCTGATTGGTCAGTCCCGATGGAGTGCGAGTCGTAGTGATTCACCACGTCCAGCAGCGGCGGCGCTGCCATCGTGAGAATACGGTGGATGCTGCCACAAGGCTCGCAGCGGTATCGTGCGATGCATGTTTGTCTTAGTGCGCAACGCATACGCCGGAACTTGGCGCAGGCCGAGCGGCCTTGCGAACCCAGCCCACATCCTCGATGTGAATTCGAAGTCGCAGTCATCTGTCCTACGTGGCTGACCTGACGATCAGCGTCACTGGGCCGTCGTTGATGATCTCGACCTCCATCATCGCGCCGAAGATGCCCGTCTTCACGGGCAATTTGTGCTCCTCGCGCAAGCGCCGACACACATCCTCGTACCAGCGCTGGCCTTCCTCGGGACGCGCGGCGGTGATGAAACTCGGCCGGTTGCCCTGTGTGCAGTCGCCGGCGAGCGTGAACTGGCTGATGACGAGCATCTCTCCGCCGATGTCCTGCACGCTGCGGTTTATCTTGTCATTCTCATCGCGGAAGATCCGCAGCCGCGCGAGTTTGCCGGCCATCCATTGTGCCTGCTCGGCTCCGTCCCCGGTCTCGACGCCCAGCAGCACGCACAGGCCCGGGCTGATTTCGGCGCGGTAGTCCTCGGCTTCGACGGAGACAGCGGCGCGCGAGACTCGTTGAACGACGGCGATCACGGACAAAGCATAAAGCAGAAATCAGAAAGCAAGAGGGTGTCGCGCTCACGACGACCGTGCGAGGTCGTAGCCCGACATGACCAGGCGCGGCGTCTGCACGGCGGCGTGCAACAGTGCGGTGCGCCGCTGTCCCGCGTCCCTTGTGCTTTCTGCCTTGTATTTTCTGTTTTCTACGCCAGCGCCATCGCTGCGCAGGTCACCATGCCCATGCCCTGGTCGTCGTAGGCCTGGCGGTAGTCGATAAGTTCGACATTCTCCGGCTGGACCAAACCCAGCACCGCGCTCATGTTGCCGATGCTGCACCAGCGCGTCGGGTTCTTGTTCCACTTCATCGCCGCGAGGAACTCCTCGGGGTCGCCCGTGAGGAACTTGCCGAGCATCTCGCGGTCGTGGCGCTCGACGTCGAAGCGGCGCTGCTCATCGACCGGACGGGGCTCGCCGAACTGCGGTCCGACGTGGCTGAGATCGCTTGAGGCGACGAAGAACGTGCGGCCGCCCACCTTGTCCAGTGCGCCGCGCATGGCCTCGACGAATTGCTTGCCCGTGGCCCGCCCGCCATCGTTGGAGATCATCGGCTGCAATGGATCGGGCAGCAGCGCGGCCACCAACGGCACGTTGCCCCAGCAATGCTGCAGCCACGGCAGTTGCAACTGGACCGAGTGCTCGGCGTAGTGATCAAGTTGATCGAGAACGATCTTCTTGCCCAGCGAGTTCACCACCTCGCTGATGACCGGCGCATCTGGCTCGCAGCGGCCCAGGGGGGAATCGAAGCCGAACTCGGTCATCACCACGCCGTCAGTCACGCCGTAATGGTTGGTGCCAAGGATCACGACGCGGTCAGGCGCGGGTGCGTTGCGCAGGGCGAAGTACGCGCCGGCGTAGTTGGGCCAGCCTCGCTGGTAGTCCAGGTGCGGCGCCACAATCGCTGTCGGAATCGATTCGAGTTCCGGATCATCGGTCTGGTCAAAGTAGCCGTCGATCGCCTTGCGCACGGCCTCGGCGTCAGTCCCGAGCGCTGTCGATGCCATGGCGGGGAACGCCTTGTTGCCGCGAATCTTCTCAAGCAGGGCCTGCTCCATCTGCTCGCACGTCGGGCCCCACAGCAATCCGACCTTGTCCAGGCCCTTGGCGAGTGCAATGAGATTCGGCAGCGGCGCGCTGGTCGCGGTGGCGATCTGATCCAGCGGGCGATCGCCCCGAAAATGCTGCAAGAGTTGCATCGCCTGGGCCGGCACCACGACTGTCTGCTGCGAGAGCATCGACGGGTCGCGCAACGCGACCATCATCTTGCCCTGAGGGTCCTTGACGGCGATCGGTTGAATCGTGCGGATGTGCGGGCGGCGGATGTGTTCCGGCAGCGCTTCGAGCGGGGCAGTGGACATGGAGCGGTGATGGTAGCCGTTGGCAAAGCACGAGAGGGCCGTCCCTGGCCGCCTCTTCACCTCGCCCGCCCGGCCTCGATCAGCAGCCTTCGGGAGAGGTTCTCCACCTGCACCATGGAGGGGATCAGGAACAGGTCGATCAAGGCTCCAATGAAGAAAACGCCGCCTGTAAGGAGCCAGATAAGGCCGGAGACCCATCGGCCAAGGTAGAAGCGGTGCAGTCCCAGAACGCCGAAGCCGCCGAGAATCCAGAGGAGATAGGAGACCAGAACGCTCTTCATGGCAATACTTTGGGCCCCTCGTCGTTGGGATTTCACGCCGTGTTCGGCCCACGGTGTACTGGTACCTCGTAGAATGCCCGACTTCCCGAAGAGTTGACGTGGTGTGCTGACAAGCCGGGCGGGTCGCGGGTTCGTCCCGCCGCGATCTGTACCACCCCGGCTGTCTTGGCCCCGCACATCCGCGACTCGAGTTTTTGGTGGGAGATTCACCCGCATGTTCAAGACTCGCAAACCAATCGTTCTTTCCGTTTGTGTCGCCGGCACAGTCCTTGCTGTCTCGGCCCTCGTCGCCTCGGCCCAGACCGCGGCGCCAACCCAGACGCCGCCCATTCAGACGCCGCCGCTCAAGCAGGCGCCTGCGCAGCAGCAGCCGGTTGATCCGGCTTCGATCGTTGTGAAGATCGACCCCACTGAGGTCGACTTCGGCGAGATCCCCACCGGCGATGTCGGCGCTCGCATGGTCAAACTGATCAACACCTCGGACCATCCGGTCACCATTACGACGCATCGCGTGACGTGCGGCTGCACGGCGCTTGATCTCGCGCCCAACACCGTCCTCGGCCCCAAGGAGGTCAAGGACGTGCGCGTGCAACTCAACGGCGGGCCGGCCCCCGGACCGCTGATGGGCAAGAAGGTCACCTTCGTCATTGAAGGCCAGCCCGAGATCGAACTGCCTCTGAAGGCGTCGGCTGTCTCGTTCGTGATGCAGGACCCGTCGGTGATTTCGCCCGAGACCAATGCTGACGGCAAGATCACGCTCAAGTCGCGCGACGGCACGAAGTTCCGCATCCTCAGCATGCAGCCTCCGCTCATCACCGAGTTCTCGCAGGAGCCCGCTGCCGAGCACACCGTCAACATCAACTGGGAGAAGTACCGCGAGATGGGCGTCAGCCGCAAGACCGTCTTCTACTTCGACCATCCCAAGTGCCAGAGCCTCATGGCCAACGTCCAGTTCTCGCAGGATGAACTGGTCAAGGAGCAGGAACGGCTCATGGCGGAGAAGATCAAGAACGGCGGCCAGCCGGTTGATCCCGCCGCCGGAGCCAACCAGCCGATCATCAACCCCGCGCCGCTTGATCCCAACGCGCTCCTCGCCCAGCAGATTCAGCAGGGCCAGAACGACGAGGTGCTCAAGAAGATCGGCGAAGGTCTTGACCCCAACACGCGCGACCAGCAAGGCCTGAGCCTGCTGAGCGTGGCGGCGAAGTTCGGCAACGTGGACCTCATGAAGGCCCTGATCAACGCCAAGGCGTCGGTCGATTCGACCGACAATGCCGGCCGCACGCCACTCATGCACGCTGCGACCTCGAAGAACTCCGAGGCCGTGATGCTGCTGCTCGACCGCGGCGCATCGGTGACCACGCGCGACACCATCGGCGGCACGGCCCTGTCGTGGGCCTCAGGTTTCGGCGATGCCAAGAGCGTCAAGGCTCTGCTCGACGCCGGCGCTGAAGTCGAGATCGTCGGCCGCATCACCGGCTGGACGCCGCTGATCTGGGCTTCGGGCTTCGGCGATCCTGCCTCGATCCCGATGCTGACTGCCTTGGGCGCCAATGTCGAGGTCGCTGACTTCCTCGAAGGCGCGACGCCGATGATTCACGCGGCCCGCACCGGCAAGGTGGACGGCCTGCAGAACCTGATCAAGGCCGGTGCCAAGATCGAGACGCCTGACCTCAACGGCCTGACGCCGCTGCTGGCTGCCGCCAAGAACTCGGGCGGCGACGCCGCGAAGGTCAAGTTCCTGCTCGACTCCGGCGCCAACATTCACGCCAAGGACAACCGCGGGCTCAACGCCCTGGCCCTGGCCCGCAAGCGCACTGATCCGCGCGGCCCGGATGTCGTCAAGCTGCTCGAGCCGCTCCTGGGCGCCGAGACGCCCAGCGATGCTGTGGCGCCCGCTGCGGCATCGAACACGCCCGCGCCCGCCACGCCGCCTGCCGGCGCTTCGGGTAACGCCAACGGCGGCGAGCACAAGCCCGGCAGCAGCAACTGAGATCAATCTCGGCACCGTTCGAATCCCCACCAGACACCGCGCACCCGGCCTCTCAGCCGGGTGCGTTGGTTTTCCAGGGCAATAGGCGGCGCGGCTTCCCGTTGCACCATGATTAGATCTCCTGGAGGTTGCGCCATGTGCTCCCGCACTTGTGTCATCGCCGTCGCCGCGCTGATGTCTGTGGTCGCCACGTCTGTGCTGGCCAGCCACGTCGCAGCGCAGACGCCTTTGAGCGCGCGATCGACTCTGTGCGTTGAGCCGCAGGTGCTGGACTTCGGCGAGATCGCCACCGGCAGCATCGTCCGCCGCGCCGTGAAACTCACGAACACCGGCGACCAGGCGATCGTGATCACTTCCACGCGCTCCAGTTGCGGCTGCACGCACGCTGAGCTTCCGCCGAACTTGACGCTGGAGCCGGGCGAGTCGCGCGAGGTCACTGTGCCGCTGAGCGCCGGCACGCGCATCGGCCCGCTGAACGGACCGACGATCATCTTCCTCGTCAAGGACCAGCCTGAGGTGAAACTGCCGCTGAAGGCGGTTGGCTACTCGGTCGTAGTGCAGGAGCCCGGGACGCTCACGCCCGAAGCGAATCCCGACGGCTGCCTGACGCTCAAGTCAATAGACGGTCAGCCGTTCCGCATGCTCTCGATGAGCCCGCCATTGTTGACCGAACTCCCGCGCGATGCGGCGGCCGAGCATGTGGTCAGGATCGACTGGGCGAAGTATCGCGAGCAGGGCATCACGCGCCGACTTGTCTTCTACTTCGACCATCCCAGGTGCCAGTCGCTGGCGGTCAACGTGAAGTTCTCCGAGGCGGAATTGGAAACGGCGCGAAACAGCGGATGCAACACGCCGTCCTCGACAGCCGTCGCGCCGGGCGCGTCTGATGCGCTGGGCGATGTTCAGGAACTGATCGCCCAAGGCCGCAACGAACGCGTGCTTCTGCGCATCGTGGAAGGAGTCCTGGACATCAACGCGCGCAACGCGCAGGGGTTGACGCTCCTGGCGCTGGCGGCGCGCAGCGGCAACGTTGACCTGATGCAGTCGCTGCTCAACGCAGGCGCTGACATTGAAGCCCTCGACAACTCCGGCCGCACGCCCCTGATGCACGCGGCCATGTCCAAGTGCCCGCAGGCGGTCCGGCTGCTGCTGGAACGCGAGGCCCGCATCTCGGCCCGTGATTCCATCGGCGGCACGGCTCTGACGTGGGCCGCCGCATACGGCGACGCAGCATGCGTCCAGGCGCTGCTGGAGGCTGGCGCTGAGGTCGAGGTCGTCGGCCGCATCACCGGCTGGACGCCACTGATCTGGGCGGCAGGCTACAACGATTCAGCGGTCGTGCAGATGCTGATCCTGCATGGCGCCAATTTCGAGGCCGCCGACTTTCTCGATGGCGCGACGCCGTTGATACACGCGGCGCGATCGGGCAAGATCGAGTCGATGCGCACGCTGATCCACGCCGGCGCGAACATCGAACAGCCCGACGCCAACGGCTTCACACCGCTGTTGGCGTTGGCGCGCAGCCCCGCCGGCGACGCGGCGAAACTGCGGCTGCTCATCGACGCCGGCGCCAACCTCTACGCGCGCGATGCGCGCGGGCTCACAGCGCTGCAGATGGCCCAGCGCAGGACCGATCCTCTGGCGGCCGAGGTCGTACGGCTTCTGACGCCGTAATCGCGCAGATGAGTGACCTGATCAACCCGGGCGCGCGTTTGCGGTACGATTGGCTCCATGCCGTCCACCGCCACGAAAACCCGGAAAAAGTCCATGCCCTCCTCGTCGCGCCGCGCGCCGCTCGCCACGCCCTATGAACAACTCTGCCGGCTGGTGCGCGACGCCAGCCTCCTGGGTTCCACGGGGTCGGTGCTCAGTTGGGATCAGGAAGCCATCATGCCACACGGCGGCGTGGAATTGCGGAGCGAACAGATGGCGCAACTGGCTCGCATGACGCACGAGATGGCGACGAGCCCGCGCATCAACGATCTGCTCAAGCAATGCGAGGGCGACCGCTCGCTCCTGAAGGATCCGCTGGCCGCGGCGAACGTAAAATGGACTCGGCACGAGTACGACCGCCGCACGAAACTGCCAGCGGAACTGGTCGAGGAGGAAG
>DATKJG010000237.1:0-4534 GCA_035543215.1 Phycisphaerales bacterium
GTTCGAGCAGAAACAGGCGACCTCACCATGCCCTCGCAGACGGACAGTCGCATCCATCGGCGACTCGATCATCTGCAGGACCTTCAACTGGCCCGATTCCTTCAACTGCTTGAGGATCGCGCCCGATCGTTCGTTGAAGGCGTCGATGGCCGATGCGTGCGTCATGGTGGACATGCCCACAGTTTAGCGTCACGCGCGGCGCGGCCGCACCCTGTGGCCGCATTCGGTGCACACCGCAGAGACGCCGACCGGATACGCGCAGCGGCCGCACAGCCCACGCAGCCTTCGCTGCGTTCGCATCGTCATCATCCAGAGCAGCCACATCACCCACGCCGCGAGTGCGTACACAGCCGTGTTGAGCGCAAAGCCTGGCCACACCGGCCGCATCGGCAACAGGCGATCGGTTGTCTGCCTCGGAGTCGGCGCGGCGGTGACGGCCGCGGTCGTCGCGGCCGGCGGCGCAGGCGGCCCGGCGATCGGAAGTCGCGGGAAGGCCGGCGGCCCGGTTGAACTGCCCACGCTCAGCGGCGGGTAGTCCAGGATCATCGTGCCCATACCTACGCCCCAGCACGTCTTCAACGGTTGCGGGCCATCGCGAATCTGCTCAGCGTCGAGCCCCAGCCATGGCCAGCCGGCCGATTGCGTGCTGATGCGGCGGGTCCGAGCATCGTTCGATTCATCGACTATCAGCATGCGCGTGCCGCGCGCGAGGAACAGCAGCGCGAGATAGCGCTCCGCATCCGGATCCTCGCCCCGTGCGGCCTTCGCGTCCTCAGCTGCATATTGCTCCGCGCGCATTCGCCCCAGCGCAATGGCGTCAAACATTCTTGTCTTCGCGAGCGCCACACAGGTCCAGGCAACGAACACGTTGATCACGGCGCCGATGATCAGCAGCACGATGATCGACGTCAGGATGCGCCTCGCCATACCGACAACTGTACGAGTTATGCGTATCGCGCGCGGATCTTCGGCACGAGATACTCGTCGAACGCCTTGCGCAGATCGTGTTTTGGCGCAAAGCCCCATTCCTTGCGCGCCGCTGCATCGTCGATGTCGGCCGGCCAGGAATCGACGATCTGCTGCCGCTGCAGGTCCGGCTTGAAGGTGATCTGCGCGCCCGGAAACGCCTTCTTCGCGAGTTGTGCGAATTCACCTGCGCTGGGATTGAAACTCGTGATGTTGTAGCTGTTCCGCTTGAGCGAGGCGCGGTCGGCGTCGGCAAGTTTCAGCATCGCCTCGATCGCATCCGGCATCGTCATGAACGGAATGCGCGTGTCCTCGCGCACGAAGCACGCATACGGCTTGCCCGTCCCTCCGTTGGCCGCGGCGTGCAGCATCTCCGGCCCGTAGTCGCTGGTCCCGCCCGATGGCAGCGTGTCGGCGCTGATCAGTCCCGGAAAGCGAATCGCGCGAAAGTCGAGAATCTCCGGAATGCGATCCTGCGCCAGCAGCCGGTAATGGTGCGCGTAATAGCGGCCGAGGTGCTCGCAGTACAGCTTGTTCACACCGTACATCGTGATCGGTTCGCAGTACTGGTCCTCGCGCACCGCGCCGGCCTTGGCTTTCGTCGCGAGGTCAGGCATGCCGTACACAGCGATCGACGACGGGAAGATGAACTTGACGCGCTGGCCATGCGAGCGCGCCTGCTCGGCCGCGAGGCGCAGCAGGCTCAGCGTGCCTTCGACGTTGACGGCATGGGCGGTCTCGGGCGTGAACTCGCCGCGCGTCGAGAGCAGGGCCGCGAGGTGATAGATCTCGGTGATCTCGTACATCGCCAGCAGTCGCTCGAGCAGCGACGCGTCGCAGATGTCGCCCACGTGCGCGTCCTGGCACAGTGCCCGCAACTTCGGATCAAGTTCGCGAATGTCGATGGCGACGACATTGCCGTGCTTCGATTCGTGAATGGCTTCGATCAGGCCGTGACCGACCTCGCCGCCGGCCCCGGTGATGAGAATGGCCGCATTGCGGCGCGAGCCGCGATCGTGCGTCGAAACAGGTGCAGGCGTCATGGGGGCGGAGATTGTACAGACCCGCCCTGTTCCTTTGCGTCAGCGGCGCTGCAATGCAGAAGATTCGAATCCATCGGCAGGCAGACCAGACTGGACGTCGCCAGCAGCGCTGCGGTGAGCGTGAACGTCGTTGTCAAACTCAGCCCTGCGCTGGCCATGCACCATTCTGCGGCACGAGGCCCAATGAACGCCAAAGCCCACGCCCCGCCCAGCATCAGGCCGGAGGCGAGCGATGTTCGATGCGGCAGCATGCGCTGGGCGACGCTGATGGAAACGGGAACCATCGCCGCGAACGCCAGCCCGCAGCCCACGGCGAGCCCGTAGCCAACACCAATGCCCGCCCGCGGCATCAGCGCGATGCACGGTGCGAACAGCAGCGGCACGAGAATCATCGGCCACTTCTCGCGGCCGGCCTTGACCAACGCGCCGGCCGAGATTCCGCCGATGAGCATGCCGACCAGCAGCATCGCGTTGAGGTTGCCGTTGATGGGCGCGGCGTCGGCAGCCACCTGAGCATTCGTGAACGACGGATGCCGCTGTGCGATCACTTCCTGCGACCAGCGCACGAACAGGTACACCAGCGCCATATTGACGGTGAAGCGAATCGCGTTGCTGATGTACAACATGAACACTGTCCGCCATCGCTCGTGGATTTCGCCATCCACGAATCGCATCTCGCGATGCTGATGATGGCGATGCGAGGTCCCGCGGATGAGCATGTGCAGCGCGAACGCCGCGACGATGCCGGGAATCATCAGCCAGCGCAACAGGTCGAATCCACCGGGCTCGGTGGCGATGCGCGTGGAAATGATCGAGCCGGTAATGCCGCCAATCATGCCCGCGGCGTGAAAGACGCTGATCCCGATGGCCCGTCGATTGCCCGGAAAGCGCGACGCCAGTTGCCCCATGCTCGCGGCGCCAATGGGGTGATAGATGCCCGAGCCGATCATTCCCAGCACGTACAGCGGCAGCAGCGTCCAGTACGAATCAGCCAGGCCGATGGCGCTCAGGCATATCGCGGCAAGACCCAGACCCAGTGCGCCGCACAGACGTGAATCGACGCGGTCGCTGAGCCACGCCGCGATCGGCTGGCTGAAGCCCGAGGTCAGCGACCCGATGCCCAGCAGCCACGCCGCCTGCACGGCCGTCAGTTTGCAGCGAATCTCCAGCACCCCCAGAAGCGGCGCGATGAACGCTGAGTACACATCCACCAGCGCGTGCGAGACGATCACGGCGGCCAGGCGCGTGCCGACACCACTGCGCGCCGTCGCGTCGACAACCGGCGCAGCCATGGGCAAGGATGCTTCGCGATCGACTATCAAGCCGTCAGAGTAGGCATGATTTGCGAGTCACGCCGGGTCTGACGCAGGAAGACCCGGATTGACAGTGTCATGCGTTCGTCATTCCTCGCGCTCATCAATCCACGCCTGCTGAATCGCTTCGAGAATCCGCTCGTTCACCGGGTGCCCGGGCTGCTCGGCGAATCCAGGCAAGGCCTGCACCAGTGACTTGAGTTTCGGGAACGACACCGTCATCGGATCATCGTCGGGATGACGCTCCGAAAGTTCCTCCGCAATGCGCTGCACATCGAGCCAGTGAAACGTCGTCATGGCCGGGCCCCGCTCAGTGCGGGATTTCCTTTACCGCGTTGCGATTCCACGCTGGCACGCGCACCGTGATCGGCCCGTCGCCCTTGATGACGCACTGGCAACTCAGGCGGCTGTTGCGCTGAAGGCCGGGCGCTTCCTCGACGCGATCCTCCTCGGCTTCCTCAGCCTCTGACACCGCCTTCATCCCGTCCTCGACGTACACATGGCAGGTGGAGCATGCGCACACCGCTCCGCAGGCATGTTCGATATTGATGCCGTGCTCGACCGCCACCTCCAGCAGGTGCTCGCCTTTGGCGGCCATCACGTTCCACTCGCCCTGCGACGTGCCGGTCAGCCCCTCCGGATCTTCAAGGACGTATTTCACGGGCACGGTGGGCGGCCCGTGCTCATGATCAGAGTGTCGCAGGTGCATGGATCAATGACTCGCATCCAACGGTGAAAGCGCGGTGCTTCAGGGATGGTAGGCGGGCGCGTGATGAATTGCCGTCCATCGCATGCCGCGACGCGGCGCGCTAGAATCGGCTGCTGGATGCCCACCCCCGCTCCCCGGTCGCTGGCCTCGGACATCGCGCTCTCCATCGTTGCGCCCGCGCACAACGAGGCAGAGAACCTGCGCCCGCTGGTGGCGGAGATCCACGCCGCCATCTCGCCACTGGCAATCGCGCACGAGATCGTCATCATCGATGACGGCTCGACCGATTCAACCGCGGAACTCGCCCGATCCTTCCACGATCCGCGCCTGCGCCTCATCCACCAGGAAAACTCCGGTGTCGCGCAGTCCCGCAACCGCGGCCTGGCGATATCCACTACTCCGACCGTCTGCTTCCTTGACGCTGATGACACCATTGACCCCGCTTTCCTGGCAACCATGCTCCCCATGCTCGCCGGGCACGATCTTGTGCCTGCCGCCTACCG
>DATKJG010000238.1:0-5029 GCA_035543215.1 Phycisphaerales bacterium
GGCCGGATGCCGTGAATCTCCGCGTGCTTGATGATGAGTTTCAGTTCCTGCAGGTTCTCGATCACCGGAATGATCGTGCGGCCGAGCTTCGCGGCGAGCGTGACGAACTCGATGTAGCGATCTTCCTTGAAGCCGTTGCAGATGATCAGGCTGTCGGGCTGCTCGGTGGTCATGCCCATGACCGCCAGCAGTTCGGGCTTGGAGCCGACTTCGAGGCCGAAGCCGTGCTTGGCGCCGCACGCCTGGATCTCCTGCACCACGTAGCGCTGCTGGTTGACCTTGATCGGGTACACCGCGCGGTACTGGCCTTTGTAGTTCTGCTCGGCCATGGCGCTGGCGAAGGCCTGCTGCAGATCGCTGAGCCGTCGCGCCAGCACATCGTTGAATGCGACGATCACCGGCGTCTTGATGCCGCGCTCGCGCAGGCCGTTGATGACCTCGTACAGGTCGATCTCCGGTTGCGGCGTCTTGTGCGGCCGCACCACCACCCGGCCCGCGTTGTTGATGTCGAAGAACCCCGCGCCCCATCCCTTGATCGAGTACAGCGAGCGCGAATCATCCACGGACCATGCCGGCTCCATGCCGCGCCGCGGCGCGATGGTGGATTTCGGCGGCGGCAAGGTCGCGATGCCGGATGTCGCCGGCTGCGAGCCATTGCCGCCATCGGCGGATGAGGAACTGGACGAGGCGGAGGGAGGTTTATCCATCGAAGAGATGAGTGTACGAAATAGCCGCGGACATTTCCTGTTTGCAGGCTCGAAGGCCTCGGTCGACAGGTTCTCAACAGCAGTCAGTTCGGCGGCCTGCACGACCAGCGACTACGCTTCGGACGTGGTCCGCTCAGTGATCATTCGCACATCGCGTCAGGGACTACACGAGATCACCGGTAAAGTTGCCGAAATCGTGCAAGAGGCGAACCAGCGCGAAGGCCTTTGCACGATCTTCATACGGCATACATCGGCCAGTCTTGTGATTCAGGAGAATGCCGACCCATCGGCCCGGCACGACCTTGAGACGTGGCTGAATCGCCTGGTGCCCGAAGGCGATGAACGGTTCACGCACCACGCCGAGGGGCCCGACGACATGCCCGCCCACATCAAGGCGGCCCTGACTGCGACCAGCCTGAGCATTCCGATCGACGACGGCCGGCTGGGGCTGGGTCGGTGGCAGGGGATCTACCTTTGGGAGCATCGCCGGGCCGCGCATGAGCGAACCGTGCTGGTTCACGTGACCGGATAACCGCGCCGCCTGTGCATCAGTCGTAGCCAAGTCCGGCCAGATCGTCTTCATCCAAGCCAAAGTGGTGGCCAATCTCGTGCAGCAGCGTGATGCGGATCTCCTCCTTGACCGCCTCCTCGCCGCCCCACATCTCGCCGTCCTCGCTCTCCCATGATTCCCACCCGCCGGCTTCGTCGATCACGCCTTCGCGGAAGAGATGGATGGTCTCCGGAAGGTCGTGGCCATGCGACACCGATCGCTCGGTGAGCATCGTTCCCGTATGCAGGCCGCAGAGATTCTCCTCCTCGGGATCGAGGCCGAGTTCCTTGCACAGTTCGGGCGATGGGTGATCCTCGACGATGACCGGTGCCTCCTCCATCAGGTCGCGGATGCGCTGCGGCAGTTCGCTGATCACCGTTTCGAGCAGGGCATCGAAGCGCTCGCGCTCGTCGCGGGTCATGAGATCTTCACCTGCCCCAAAAGTTCGCTGATCGACGTGCAGCCTTGCTTCGCCGCCCACTGCTCGAGCCCGCGGGCCACCTTCGGCAGCAGGCGCGGATCGACGAACATCGCCGTGCCCATGCCTACAGCCGTGGCGCCCGCGAGGATGAACTCGGCCGCGTCCTCCCATGTCATCACGCCACCGAGGCCGATGATCGGAACATTCGCCTCGCGGGCCACGCCACGATAGACGTCGCTGACCATCCTTACGGCGATCGCATGAATCGCGGGCCCGCTCATGCCGCCGGCGCCGCGGCTCAGGCGCGGCTGCCGTGTGTGGGGATCGATCGACATGGCCGCGACGGTGTTGACGAGCGTAAGGGCGTCGGCCCCGCCATCGATCGCTGCCCGCGCCATCGCCACGATGTCGCCGACATTGGGCGAGAGTTTGATGATCATCTTCGAGTGCCGGAGCACCGGCCTGACGGCGCGAAGCAGGCCGCCCAGCGAATCGGGATGTTCGCCGAATTGCAGGCCGTCGGCGGTGTTGGGGCACGAAACGTTCAATTCCACGGCCGGCAGCAGGCCGCTCTGATCGAAGGCCGTCGCCACGGCCACGTAGTCGTCGACCGAATGCCCTGCGATCGAGCCGATGACAACGCAGTCGATCGACTTCGCGTCCGGCAGTTTCTCCTTCAGAAAGCGTTCGACGCCGACGTTTGCGAGTCCGATCGCGTTGAGCATTCCCGGTGCCCGCGGCAGGTCGACGATGCGCCACGGCGCGTTGCCTTCGCGCGCCTCGGGAGTGATGGATTTCGTGACGATGCCGCCAATGGAGCGCGGGTCGATGACGTCAGCGATCTCGCGGATGTACCCGCACGTGCCGGCTGCCGCGATGATCGGGTTTCGCAGTGCCAAGCCGGCGAGGTTGACGGACATCTGCGGCATGCGATTGGCGTTGTATCAGATTCACGAAAGTGCGAAGAGGCAAGCCGGCTGCGGGCGCCAAACCGCGCGATGCCCGCGCCTATCATGGCCCATATGTCGATCACCGCCGACCGCATCGCCCAGTTCGAGAAGATGGCCCGCGAGGACCCGACCAACGACATGGCCCACTTCAGCCTGGGCAATGCGTATCTGCAGTTGGGCCGGGCCGCCGAGGCCGCCAAGGCTTTGGAGAACTGCATCGCCGTCAACCCGCACATGAGCAAGGCGTATCAACTTGCCGGCCAGGCGATGATCGAAGCCGGCTGGGCCGACAAGGCCGTGGCCGTTCTAAACAAGGGGTACGAAGTCGCGGCGGGCAAGGGCGACCGGATGCCGCAACAGGCGATCGGCGACCTGCTCAAGTCGATCGGCCGCGAGCCGCCCACGATCGCAACTCCCTCGAAAACTGCCGACCAGACAATGGCCGGGGCCGGCGGGGGATTCGTGTGCCGGCGCAGCGGCCAGCCGGGAACGAAGATGACCAGTCCTCCCTTCCGCGGGCCATTGGGGGCCTGGATTCAGGAGAACATTTCGGCCGAAACCTGGCGCACGTGGATCGGCCAGGGAACCAAGGTCATCAACGAATTGCGGCTCGATCTTTCGCGCGAGCAGGACCAGGAAGCCTACGACATGCACATGCGCGAGTTCCTCGGCATCGACGACGAGGTCATGGCCCAGATCCAGAAGTGATCGGCCTTAGGGCTTTGCATTCACCGGCGGCCTGCCCACGCAGTGATACGTGAAGCCCGCGTTCTGAAGCGACTGCCTTCGATAGATGTTGCGGCCGTCGAAGATCACCTTCGACTTCAGGCGCCGGGCGATCTCATCAAAGTCAGGGTGGCGAAACTCGCTCCACTCGGTGCACACGATCAGTGCATCGCAGCCGTCGAGCGCATCGTACAACTTCTCGACAGTCTTGATCTGCGGCATCGTCGCGTTCAGATTCGGCATCGCCACGGGGTCGTACGCCTGCACGCTCGCGCCAGCCTCAAGGGCCAGTTTCATCAAGAAGATCGAAGGCGCCTCGCGGATGTCGTCCGTCTCGGGCTTGAACGAAATGCCCCAGAACGCGAGGTTCCTGCCCTTGATTTTGGCGGCGCCGCCGAAGTGCTTGACGACCTTTTTCCAGAAGCGCGGCCGCTGATCCTGATTCACCTCGTGCACAGCCGAATTCAATTTGCACAGGTAGCCGGCCTGCTGGCCCATCTTCATCACGGCGAGCGTGTCCTTGGGGAAGCATGAGCCGCCGTAGCCCAGGCCAGGATAAAGGAACTGCTTGCCGATCCGATGATCCGCGCACATGCCCTCGCGCACGTTCTGCACATCAGCCCCGTAGTGCTCGCACAGGTTGGCGATCTCGTTGATGAAACTGATCTTGCAGGCCAGCATCGCATTCGACGCGTACTTCACCATTTCGCTGGAGCGCACATCCATCACGTAGATGGGATTGCCCTGGCGCACGAACGGCTCGTACAACTCGCGGATCAGCTCGCCTGCGGCTTCCTCCTCGACGCCGCAGATGACGCGATCGGGCTTGAGGAAGTCGCCCACCGCCGCGCCCTCCTTGAGGAACTCGGGGTTGTTGGCGATATAGAACTTATGTTTGGTCTTGGCCGCAATGGCATCGCGCACCTTGTGTGATGTGCCGACCGGAACGGTGGACTTGACCACGACCATCTTCGGTGTGGCTTTCGGGCCAAGTTCCTCGATAACTGCCGCAATGTCGTTGGCCGCCCCCAGCACGTAACTCACGTCGGCTGATCCGTCCTCGCCCGGCGGCGTGCCGACGCAGATGAAGACGATTTGGGCGTCGCGATACGCCTTGCTCTTATCGGTGGTGAAGTGAAGCCTGCCTGCTGCGACGTTGCGCGCGACCAGGGCGTTCAGCCCCGGCTCGTAGATCGGAATCTCCCCCCGGTTGAGCATGTCAATCTTGCGGACGTCGATGTCGAGGCACGTGACGTCGTTGCCGGTGTTCGCCAGTCCGGCGCCGGAGACCAGGCCGACGTAGCCCGTGCCAACCATCGTGAGTTTCATGCAGGGTCAATCCGTGAGGGAAGGAGGTGCGATCCGCGAACCGGCTGCAGGGCGGCTACTACGCCGTCACCAGCGCTCTCGTTCGCCGCCGCGGCCGCGAACGTTCGGGAAGAACGACTTCATCGGCCAGCGCACCCTCCATCTCCAGCAGACTCCTCTTGATCGCCAGCGGCCGGCTGTCGGCGTCAACCGTTCCGCCGAAGCCATGCAGAGTTCCGCTTGAGCCGACCACGCGGTGACAGGGCACGATCACCGGCAGCGGATTGTGCCGCATGGATTGTCCGGCAGCGCGGAAGGCGTTGGCCGAACCTGCGCGCTGCGCCAGTTGGGCATAGGTGATGGTGAC
>DATKJG010000239.1:0-5717 GCA_035543215.1 Phycisphaerales bacterium
AGCGCGGCGCGTCTGGCTATTTCCTCAAGACAGATTCGCCCGCTGAAATTCTCCAAGGCATTCGCGAGATCGCATCGGGCCGCACGGCGTTCAGTCCCGCCGTACAGGAGCGCCTGATCACTTCACGGCGAGCAGGTGCGAATGGTCCGGCCACGCCCCTGCAGTCGCTCACTCCGCGCGAGCTCGAGGTGCTGCGGCTCATCGGCCAGGGTCTGTCACGAGCCGAAATCGCGCGCCGGCTGTATCGCAGCCTGAAGACGATCGACGCCCATCACACATCCATCATGCGCAAACTCAACATTCACGATCGCGCCGAACTGACAAGATACGTGATTCGCGAAGGACTGGCTGAGGCGTAGTAGATGGCGCGATTCTGGCGGATTTCCAGCGCGATCATGGGGGCGGCAGTCGGATGATCGAATGAGCGGCAGGCGGGTACGCCGCGTATCACGGAGTACGACACATGTTCAATCATCTGCGAGTATCGGGTCGACTTCTCTGGCTGGTTGTTCTGGCCTGCCTGTGCACGGTTGCCGTTGCCGCGTGCAACACCGTTGAGGGAGCCGGAGAGGACATGGAAGAGGCGGGAGATGCCATTCAGGACGCTGCCGACTGACCTCATGATGTCGGACACGTCGCGCATCGGTCATGCCGTTGCGTCACTGCATCAGGCCACGCTGCTCCGGTCGGCCGGAGAAGTGTGGCCTGTACTTTCCTGATTCAGCGACACACGCAACAATGTGGTGGGCGTTCGCCGCTACAGTGACAAGGATCTCCTAGCGGCTGGAGACCTCCTGATTCAGATGCCTCCGTCAACGTCCCATTTCCGCGGTCAGGACGCCGAAATCGCAATGGATCACTCCGCAGCTCAACCCGAGCCCCCGCTTGATGATTCGATGACACGCGCGCGACTCGCGGAACGCATGGCGGCCCTGAGCACGCTCTCGGCCGGCCTTGGTCATGACATGGGCAACCTGCTGCTTCCCATTCGACTGCGCCTCGACTCAATGAGCACCAAGGGCGTGCCGCCGGAGTTGAAGGAGGACGTTGAGGCCATCGCGGCGTGCACCGATTACCTGCAGCGCCTGGCCAATGGCCTTCGATTGCTGTCGATCGATCCGCGGCAAGCCGACGCCGCGCCCGCCTTGACGAACCTGGCGGAATGGTGGCCGGATGCCGAGCCCCTGCTGCGCAATGCGCTGCCGCGCGGCGTGGAACTCGAACGCAGCATTCCCGCGGATCTCAAGGCCGTGGCAATCTCGCGGCATCTGCTCACGCAAGCGATCTTCAATCTTGTGCAGAACGCTGGACATTCGATCGCGCCAGGCACCACCGGCCGCGTGCGCGTCTGGGCGGAGCGCGCCCCCGGTAATGGAGTGATCAATCTCGGCGTGACCGACAATGGGACTGGCATGAGCGCGGAGGTCAGGGCTCGATGTCTCGAGCCGTTCTTCACGAGCAAGTCGCGCGGCATCTCCACCGGCCTCGGCCTGACGCTTGTGCATGGCATCATCCACCAGGCCGGAGGCCGAATCGAGATTACTTCCTCCCCGGGCGCGGGCACAACGTTCATGCTCGCTCTACCTGGCGCGGAATCAGCCGAACCAACGAGCCCGCGCCCGGACCGCCGGGCAGTAGTTGTGCTCGAGGACACCCGCATGCGCACGTATCTCGGCGCGGTCCTGCGATCGGGCGGATTTGATGTGCAATACGACGACGCACCCGATGACGAGTCGGACTTGCTGATTGCCGACGATTCCTTGTCATCTGCCGCGATCCGGTCGTTCCTGGAGGCGGTTCCCGGCCGGCGCTGCCTGGTTTTGGGGCGAAGACCTGATATGTCCGATCAGAAAGGTGTCGTTCTTATGGATAAGCAGCCAACGCCGGCAATGGTGCGCGCTGCCATCACCGGACTGGCCAGCCAGTTCGCACCGAGTCGCCGCACGCACGAAGCATGATCATTGCCAATAAAGCTGATTCGCGGGAACCGGCGCCGTCGAGGCGACCAGCCCGCCGCATCCGCGTTCTATGTGTGGACGACAACCCGCTTGTCGCGGACGCGATCGCCATGCGCCTTGCCCTTGTTGGCGGCTTCGAATGGCTGGGTCATCAGAACAGCGCTGATGAGCTGTCTGACGTCGTTGAGCGACTCCATCCTGACGTCATCCTCATGGATCTCGACATGCCGGGCAAGGACCCCTTTGACGCCATCGAGTCGCTGTCATCGACGCAGCCGGACGTGCGCGTGCTGGTGCTCAGCGGCCACGTCCGCACCGAACTGCTCGATCGGGCGGTTGAGGCGGGCGCGTGGGGATACCTTTCGAAGAATGATGATGCGCAGAGTCTTGTGTCTGCCATTCGTCAGGTGGACGCGGGCGAGTTCGTGCTTGGCCCGGCCGTGAGCGGCTAGGCCGCGGCGCAGTGACCGCTGGCCTGAGCGAGCGACGGCGCGATCAGCCCCAGTTGGAGATCACCAGAAGCAGGTCGTTGATGTTGTCCTGCCCATCGCCGTTGAGGTCACCGGTGCAGGGCGCGGGCGGGGCTGGGCATGGTCCCCATTGAGTGATGACGGCCAGCAGATCGTTGACATCGACAACGTTGTTGCCGTCAGCGTCGCCGAGTCGCGAGGGCGTGCGGCCGTTCACCATCACCGATGTCGGCGATCCGGGCTTGAACAGTCCCAGCACCAGGTCTCCGTTTCGCGGTGGCGTGTTGGCGTCAAAGCGGAAGTTGTAAAGGGTGTCCCAGCGCAAGGCATTGGCGTTGGGATTGATCGCAAAGTCTGTCGTCGACCACTGCACCGAGGCGGGAGTAGGGACGCGCGGCCAGTCGGTGCCGTCGTACGGCTCGCCCGAGTGGTAGGGCACATCATGAAAGCCCACGTTGGTGATGGTCACACCGGGCGGCGAGGTGACCGTGAAATCGTGCCCCGAGCGGTCGGAGTTCATGTTGTACACCGCGTATTCGTAGTGCCATGTGCCGTCGCCGTTGTTCGAGACGCGCGAACCGATGATAAAGCGGCCTTCGCCCGGTACATTGGCGTTCACCAGCATGACCGTCGGATCGTTGGCGGCCCATGCCTGGATCGCGGCTTCCTGACGATGAATAGTCGGGACGCCGAAACTCAGCGTGTACGACCCGCTGGTCAGCGCGCCGACGAAAAACTGGCGGTAACCATTGTTGTTGAAGTTGTTCCCCACCGCCGCGTCGTGCGGCGTGATGTACTCAGCCTCGGCGAAATACAACGCTCCGGCATTCTGCGCCGGATCAAGATCGCTCATCTGGATCTGCACGCGCTTGTAGATCGCATCGCCGCCCTGCGTCTGCGTGCCGTACGGCCAGGAAAACGCTCCGTTGAAAGCGTTGATTTCCGAGCGCGGGCCCAGCCCGGTGACCCAGTGGCCGTTGTTGATGAAGCCTGTCTGGTTGCCGTTGGTCCCCGAGTCGTACGGGTCCGAGCAGCCGATGCCGAGCTGCTCGAAGTTGTTGGGATTGATGCAGGTGCAGCAGGCGTTCAAGGCGGACGCGCCCCAGCCGTGCTTCACCCAACTCATCCCGATCTGCTCGAAGCGCCCGCCCTTGAGGCGGTAGGCGTTCATCGCGATGACCGGATGCTGATTGGAATTGGCGGTCCACTGCAGCACGGCGTTGCCCATGTTGCATGAGGTGGTGCCGAAGGCGTAGCCGCTGATGGTGCCGACAGTGCCGAACTTGCTCCATCCGATCAGGTCGCCCACGATCACATCGGGGCCGACGCTGGAGCCGCATGTCGCCTGGCCATGCGCGGGTGTGGCAAGCAGCGCCACCGTGAGCGCTGCGAACGGAATTGATCGAAGACCGGATGAGGTTTTGTTCAGCATGCCATGGCTCCGGCGCGGGTGGTGCGGCGGCGGGGCGTGGAACGCCGCGGATTCCCAAGACCCCAACTATACATGCAGCGCGATGGGAGACTGCAGGATATCGGCGAGATCCGCAAGGCAGGCACGGCGGCCGAGGTCTCAGCCGTGTTGAGTTGGGCGAGTTGCCGCCGCCCCCTGCAAGACGGCCGTCACACACACCCGCCTCGGAAACTCCCGCCCCCGGGGCTTGACTTCTTATGCATTGTGGTGTATATTCATGCATGCTCACGAAGGCTCAACGGCATGAACGCATCAACCGCCTGGTACAGAGCCAGGCGGTGTACAGCCAGCAGGAACTTCAGGATCTGCTGCGCGAGGCCGGCGTCGAGGTCACGCAGGCCACGCTGTCGCGCGATCTCACCGCCATGGGCGTCCTGAAGGGCCCGAACGGCTACGTGCTTCCGGGCTCTCCCGCGTCCGTCGCAGCGGTGCCTGGCGATTCCGCCGAGGCGCTGCTGCAACGAACGCTCCGCCGAGAGATGCGCGGCATCGATGTCGGCGGCAACATCGTCGTCATCCGCACCGATGTCGGACACGCCAGCGTTCTCGCCGTCGAACTCGATCGCGTCCGGCCCGATGAGGTGCTGGGCACGATCGCGGGCGACGACACGATCTTTCTCGCCACGCGCGGCAACATGGCCGCGGCCAAGCTCGCCCGCCGTCTCAAGAACCTCGTTGAACACAACTGATCGCTCGCACCTGACCGTCGCTCGAACGGAACACACGTTGATTCGCACCTGCATCATTGGAGCTGGCGGCTACACCGGCGCTGAACTCGTCGCCCTGCTTCTGACACACGACGATGTTGAAATCGTCGGCCTGTTCGGCAGCGACTCGCGCGGCGCCTCTGCGCCCGGCGCCAAGTCGCAGCGCTTCGATGAGGTGTTCCCGCGCTTCCGTGGCCAGATCGATCTGCTGCTGGAATCGACAACGCTCCAGCGCGTGCTGGCGTTGCAGCCGGACGCTGTTTTCCTCGCCACGCCGCACGAGGTCAGCCATGATCTCGCTCCGAAACTGGTCGAGGCCGGCGTGGTCGTGTTCGATCTTTCCGCGGCGTTCCGGCTCAGTGACCCCGCCGCGTATCCCAGGCATTACGGTTTCACGCATGAACATGCGGGACTTCTGTCGCACGCCGTCTACGGCCTGGCCGAGCGGAACGCCTCGCGCATCGCAGAGGCTGATCTGATCGCCGTGCCCGGCTGTTATCCGACTTCGGTCCTTCTGCCGCTGGCGCCGCTGATCGAAGCGGGCGCGATCGACGCCAATGCGCCGATCATCGCCGACTGCACAAGCGGCGTCAGCGGCGCGGGACGGTCGCCTGCGCTCAAGTCGCTGTTCTGCGAAGTGAGTTACCAGCCCTACGGCGTGCTCGCGCACCGGCATGCACCGGAAATCAATGAGCATTCAAACGCGGATGTGATCTTCACGCCGCACCTGGCGCCATTCGACCGCGGCATCGTCTCGACGATTCACGCGACGCTTGCGCCGGCGTGGAATGAACCGAAGATTCGCGCCGCGCTACAGGATGCCTACGGCGAGCAGCCGTTCGTGCGACTGTTGCCTTCGGACAATTGGCCGAATGTGAATGCCGTGAAGAACACCAACTTCTGCGACATCGCGCTCGCGGTGGACGCCGATCGCAACCACCTGATCCTTGTCAGCGCGATCGACAACCTGATCAAGGGCGCTGCCGGCCAAGCCGTGCAGTGCTTGAATATCCGATTCGGCCTGCCATTGACAGCCGGCTTCGCCGGTGCAGGTCTTCTCAAGAAGGGAAACCCTGTTCTCCATGCGTGACATCTCCAACACTGGAATTGA
>DATKJG010000240.1:0-4097 GCA_035543215.1 Phycisphaerales bacterium
ATGCGCGTGCTCATCGACCGCACGCTGCCCGAGCCCAGCCAACCCAACTACATTCAGCGCGTCGTGCCCGCGATCGTCAACCTCATCCGCCAAACCGATGGCGGCGCCTTCGTCCTGTTCACTTCGTACGCCATGCTCGGCACGGTCGCGCGCGAACTCCAACCGCTTTTGGCCGAGGAAGACATGCCGATGTTCGTGCAGGGCCGCGATGGCCCGCCCAACATGATCCTCAAGCACTTCCGCGAGAACGATCGCAGCGTCCTGCTGGGCACCGCGAGTTTCTGGCAGGGCGTCGATGTGCGCGGCCGGGCGCTGCGCAACGTCATCATCACGCGCCTGCCGTTCGATGTGCCCGATCGCCCCATCGTCGAAGCCCGCCACGAACTCATTCAGCTCGCCGGCGGCAACCCGTTCAACGAAGATCAGATCCCGCGCGCCGTGATCCGCTTCAAACAGGGCATCGGCCGCCTCATCCGCTCGAAGACCGACACCGGCCAGATCGCCGTGCTCGATCCGCGCATCGTCACCAAGTTCTACGGCAAGGCATTTCTCACAGCGCTGCCCGAAGGCGTCGAGATCGAGGAAATGACCTCGGAGCGCGATGAGCAAGACTTCGGCGGCGATGCGGTGTACGAAGACGTGCACGACGGGTGAGCGGCTATCATCGCTCCCCCAATCGGAGCCCCCTGATCCATGCTCGGCAAAGTCTTCAAGGCCTACGACGTTCGCGCCACGTACCCCAAGCCGCTCAACGAAAAACTCGCGTGGCAGATCGGCTACGGCAGCGCCGAGTACCTCATGGAGCAGGCCGAGAACGCCGGACACGACGACCCCATGATGCGGCACATCGTCGTCGGCCACGACATGCGAAAGAGTTCACCGAAACTCGCCGAAGCGCTCAAGCAGGGCATCAAGGACTTCGGCGCGCACGTGATCGATGTCGGCCTGGTCGATACGCCGTTCGTCTACTTCGCGATCAATCAAATGGGCTGCGCCGGCGGCGTGCAAACGACGGCTTCGCACAATCCCTCGAATTACAACGGCTTCAAGATCTCCAAGATCGCCGCCAAGCCCGTGGGCATGACCACCGGCCTCGATGAAATCCGACGCTACGCGGCCATGGCCGATCGCGAGAAACTCGAAACCCGCCCCGGCCGCGAAGAGAAGCGCGACCTGTGGAAGGACTACGCCGATCACGTGCGCCAGTTCATCCACCCCAAACTGCTCGACGGCTCGCGAACGCTCAAAGTCGTCATCGACGCCTCCAACGGCATGGCCGGCACGATGATCCCCAAGGTGTTTGGCAATGTGCCGGGGCTCAAGATCACGAAGATCAACTTCGACAACTCCACAGGCGAGTTCGTGCACGAGCCCAACCCGCTCGTTGAGGCCAACCTCGAGGAACTCAAGGCCGCGGTCAAGGCCCAGAAAGCCGATGTGGGCATCTGCTTCGATGGCGATGCCGACCGCTGCGTCGTCATCGATGAAAAAGGCGAGACCGTCGGCTGCGATCACCTCACCGCGTGGCTCGCCCAGCAGTTCCTCAAGGACAAGGGCGGGGCGCGCGCTGCGGTCGTGTTCGATCTGCGCTCCACCAAGGCCCTGCCGGAGATGATCGCCGAAGCCGGCGGCAAGCCGGTGAAGTCGCGCGTCGGCCACGTCTTCATGAAGCAGGCCCTCGCCGAGAACAACGCCATCTTCGGCGGCGAACTGTCGGGCCACTTCTACTTCAAGCGCAACTTCAATGCCGACTCGGGCGCGATCGCGTTCGCAGCGGTCGTCAGCGGGCTCGCCGCCACGAATAAACCCATGAGCGAACTCATCGCCCCGGCCAAGCGGTATGTGCAGTCGGGCGAGATCAACTTCGAGACCGATGACAAGGAAGCGGCGATGGATGATCTTCGCCGTGCCTATCCCAAGGCCAAGGTCGACACGCTCGATGGCATCACGGTGGACATGGGCTCATGGTGGTGCAACGTGCGGCCGAGTAACACCGAGCCTCTATTGCGACTCAACCTCGAAGGCCCGGACCGCAAGACCGTCGATGCCCAGGTGCGCGAAGTGGCCCAGTACCTCGGCAAGCGCGTGGCGCATTGATCAATGAGCGTGAAGCACCACCCAGTGTGGCCGGATGCGACGCGAAACGGGAGCGTCGATCAGAAGTGCACAGGTAACGACGCGTCGCCAGGGTCGCGCCAGCGACCCGGTTGCGGCTCCTCTCGTAGAATGACAATACATGAACGTCGCCACGTTTCTCAGCCATTACGGGATCACCGAGAACCCCTTCCGGGCCGAAGAAGCCCGGCACGACAGCGTGTTCAGCCGCGTCGAGACCGCCTGCCACCATCCCGACTACGAGAAGATCCGCGGCGACTTCGCCAATCCCGCATCGTCGATCGTCTTCGGCGAACGCGGCTCGGGCAAGACCGCCATCCGGCTGCAGATCGAGGATGAACTGGCCAACCACAATCGCGAGCACGCTGATGAACGCTGCCTGGCGGTCCTCTATGACGAGTTGAACCCGGTGCTGGATCGTTTTGCCCGAAGCGCCGGCGGAAAGGGCGGCGGGGCCGAGGCGATCAAGCAGTTCAAGCTTGTCGACCATGTCGATGCGATGATGGCGGCGATCGTGCCGAAACTTGTCGATCAGGCGGTGGGCGATTCGCGGCCTGAGGTGTCGGCGGTGATGGGCGAGCACGGCCTGCGGAGTTTCCGCCATCTGGACAAGCAGGGTCGGCAGGACTTCATCACGCTGCAGATGTGCTACGACCGGCCGGCTGCAGCGGCTTCGCGCACGGCGAGGTTGAAGCGGGCGATTCGGTTCCGTTCGTTCAACGGCATTGGCGTCTTGAAGTGGCTGAGCGGGCTGATGTTCCTGCTGTGTGCTGCGGCGAGCGCGTACGTCTTGCTGTGGAAGCCGACCGAGCAGTTGTGGCTGTGGTACGCGGCCATCGGAGTGACAGCGGCGCTGACGCTGGCGGCCCTCGGCCGCTGGTGCTGGCTGTGGTTGAAGGGGAACGCGGTGGCGCGCGATCTGTCGCAGCGGCTGCGCACGCTTGATCGGCCGGCGGAGTCGTTCCGGACTTCGCTGCGCAGCATCAACGTGCACGATGTCGAGCGCATGGGCTTGCCGCGCAGCGATGATGATGATTATCGATACGCGATGTTCGGCAGGTTGCTGAACGTGGTGCGGCCGTTCGGGTACCGCTCGATGCTGGTGCTGGTGGATCGCGTGGATGAGCCGACGCTGATCAACGGCGAGCCGGAGAAGATGAGGTCGCTGGTGTGGCCGCTGCTGAACAACAAGTTCCTGCAGCAGGATCGTGTGGGCGTGAAACTGCTGCTGCCGCTGGACTTGCGGTATGCGCTGAATCGCGAGAGCGCGGATTTCTTCCGCGAGGCGCGGCTGGACAAGCAGAATCTGATTGAGCGATTGACCTGGAGCGGCGCGGTGCTGTACGACCTGTGCACGGCGCGATTGAACGCGTGCAGAAGCGGGGCAGCGCAGGGCGATGGGGCCGCGAAGATCACGCTGCGCGACGTGTTCGATGATTCGGTGACGACGCAGGATCTGGTGGATGCGCTGGATCAGATGCAGCAGCCGCGCGATGCGTTCAAGTTCGTGTACTCGCTGATCCAGGAGCACTGCTCGAACGTGCCGGATGAGCGTGCGGAGTTCAAGATTCCGCGTCCGGTGCTGGATTCGATCCGCAAGCAGCAGGTCGAGCGCGTCAGCGGCATGCTGCGCGGCGTGCGGCCGGCGTAAGCGATAACGGACTCCGGGTGATGCTTTCCAATTCCGGTCATACGCCAGAGCAAACAGGAGCCCGACGCCGCCCGGATCGATTGATCACCTGGTCATGGGTTCTTGCAGCGCTGTCGATGCTGGCGAACATCCTCCACGCTGACGGCCGCTACGAGGTGCATGAAATCCGAACGATCGGCATGCTGTTGGCCCTCGGGGGAATGACAAGCGTCATTGTGGCATTCGCCGCGCGCGGCCTGCGAACCGCCGACAAATGGGCACTGGGGTTTGTCTTCGTGCTATGTGTGCTCACGGGCACGTTTCTGCTCATGATGGGGGGCCTGGTTAAGAA
>DATKJG010000241.1:0-5106 GCA_035543215.1 Phycisphaerales bacterium
ACGAGCGGCGCGTTCGTCGTCGATTCAGCGACCGATGCTTCGTCACGACGTGCGGTCTGCTCGATCGGCTGTTCATCCGGGCGGACTCGTTCGTCGTCGTCCACCGCCTGTGCATTGCCCATTGCCGCGTCAGGTACGCTGGCAGCGGGGGCAGCGGGCTTCGTCTGCGATGATTCGATGCCCAGCCTCTGGCGCAGTTCCCGAGACGAGGGCGCATCGCCCAGCAGGCCGGTGGCCCACGCGACGATGAAGGCCGACGCGAGAAAAATCATCAGCGCCGGCCCCCAGATCAGCACATTCCGCTTGCGGGCCCGCTGCTTCATCGGGCCCTCGATGAACCGCGCCACGGCGCCGCCGAGCGTGATCAGGTCGCCATCCTTCAGTTCCAGCCGCTGCACGCGCTTGCCGTTGACAACCGTGCCGTTGCGCGAGTTGAGATCGGAGATCTGGTAGCGGCCCTCCCAGCGCTCGATCACGCAATGCCGGCGCGAGATATCGGGATCGTTGATGACGATTGAGTTGCCCGGCTGGCGGCCGATGGACATCGGCTCCTCGCCCAGCGGCGAGTGAACCACCGCCTTGTCTTTGCTGATCTCGAGGTACGCCATCGAGGCGTCATTCTATGACCGTGGTCGACAAATGATGTGCATCCGCCGCGGGTTGCGATCGCTGATAACGCAGAAGGACACACGGCGCTGCCGCGCCTGCGATCTCGTTCTGCCGCAAACACTTTCAAGCAGTCATGAGTTCGAAGAACGAGTCGAGTCTCTTCTGCTTCTCCATGCCCATGATGGTCTTGCGCAGGGCCTTGCACGCCTTGCGGCCGACCACTTCCTCGCCCAGTGCATTGAACTTGACCGCGATCTCGTCCTCGGCCATCGGATCGCGCGGATCGCCCTTGGGCACATCGACGCGCTGCTGCTGACTCGTACCATCATTCAGCGTGATCGTCACGCGCGAAGGCTGGAACTTTGGGAACAGACTCTCGAATTCCTGGTTGGGCACGACCTTGATCTTGTCCATCACCGGAATCAGCTTCGGGTCATCAATGCGCTCCTGCTTGAACTGCAGGGGCGTGACCATGCCATCGACCAGGCCCACCGCCAGCGAATATGGAAGACTGTGGTCGGCAGTCTCCTTGCTGTCCGGGCGGTACTTCGCCGGATCGCCGAGGATGTCGGCGGCGCGAGCGATTACCTCGACCTTGATCTCGGCGACGTTGTCAGGATTGATCGCGCCTCCCATCTGCTCTTTGACGATCTTCATCATCGCCGTCAGCGGCGCATGCGAAAGCGCTTCGATGGGGAACGACTTCATACCGCAATCGATGACCTTGTAATGATCATTCTTCGAGCGCGGCAGGTTGTCGGTGAGCATGTTCATGTTGAACTTGCCGCCGAACTTGCCGAAGCAGTGCGTGAACGATTCCTTGCCGTCGATGGAGTGCTCCGGTCCGCTGTAGCCGCGCTGTGCGAGCAGGGCCGCCTGCACGCCGCTCCGCGTGGCGAGCGGGTCGACGGTGTTCTTCATGTTGGTCAGTTTTCCGGCCGTGACCGCCCCGAGGCACATCGAGGGCGACGCGCTGATGCCGATGGCCTGCTGAATCTGCTCGGCCGGAAGTTTCAGCATCCGCCCAGCAACCAGCGGCGAGGCGATTGACGTCAGTGTCGCGTGATGCCAGCCGTACTCGCGAATGCCAGGCTCGCCAAATTCGCACAGGCGCATCTCGATCTCGTACGCGATGATCGTGCCGACGATCAGTTCCTTCCCGCTGAGCCTGCCCATTTCACAGATGGAGAGCGCGGCCGGAATGATGTCGGAAGGATGTGACGGGTCGGCCTTCCAGTAGATGTCGTTGTAATCCATCGCGCGGATCATGAGCGCGTTGAGGAACGTCGCATCGACCGGATTGGTGCGGAAGCCGGAAACGAAGCACGTGCAATCCTTCTTGCCACCCATCGCCTTGAAATGCTTGAGCATGATCTTGACGTCATGCTGCTGCGAGCCGCCCAGGGCGCAGCCGAAACTGTCGAAGAGGAAGAGCTTCGCGGAGTGGATCGCCTCCTCGGAGAGATCCTCGTAGCGCAGGGCAGCAGCCCACTCGGCGAGTTTGTACGAAACGAAATCAGTGTGCTTCTTCGATGTGTCGTGTTTGGGGGGGCCGGCCATGGGGCGGGCAGTATACCGACGGCCCGTTCAACCTTCGTTTGCCGGTGGCTCCGACTCTGGCGCGGCCCCGTTCTGCGAATCATCGTCCGCATCCCCCAGCAGATCGGTGTCGGTCAGATCAAGGCACACTTCGACGGTCGGCTTGCCCTCGATGAACGTCCGCCACTTGTTCAGGACCGCCTTCATCATCGGATCGCTGGCAACGCGCTGTTCGTCGCTCTGATAGGCCTCGACGCTGTCGTATTCGAAGACTTCGATCAGCGCGTTCTCATCCTCGGCATCCTGGAGCAGCCGCATACGGATGCCGCCGGGCTGTTCGTAGTAGTCGCGCGCGCTGCGCAGGAACGTCAGCAACTCCTCGCGCTTCTCAGGCGATACGTGAACCCGAAGATGCAGAACCACAGCGGGCATGCTGGCATCATGCTAACGCGCAAGGCGCTCACACGTGCCGGGCAACCTCTTCCGCCACCTCCAGCGTCGAGTTCTTCAATCCCACATCGTACGTGCCGACCTTGCGCTCCTTGGTGACCTTGATCACCGCCGCTTCGAGCCGCGCTGCCTCGTCGGCGTGACCAAGCCAGTCGAACATGAGCTTGCAGGTCAGGAGCATCGCCATCGGGTTGACCTTGTACTGCCCGGCGTACTTGGGGGCCGAGCCGTGCGTCGGTTCGAAGACCGCGTACTCATCACCGATGTTGGCGGACGCGGCGTAGCCAAGGCCGCCTGTCAGGCCGGCAGCGAGATCGCTGATGATGTCGCCGAACATGTTCTCGGCCACCAGCACGTCGTAGTCCTGCGGCTTCTTGAGCAGCCACATGCAGATGGCGTCGATGTTCGCCTCCCACGCAGAGATCTTCGGATAACCCCTGGCCACCTCGCGGAAGACGCGCGTCATCAGGCCGCCGGTCTCGCGCAGCACGTTGGGTTTCTCGATCAGCGTCACGCTGTTGCGATTGTGCTTTGAGGCGTACTCGAACGCCTGCTTGCAGATGCTGTGACAACCCTGGCGGCTCATGATCCGCGTTGAGAGCGCAAGATTCTCCAGCCCCTTCTCCTCGAACCTGCGCATGTTGGGATTCTTGCACAGGGCCTCGAAGACATCGCGCGGGATGGGATGGAACTCGACCCCCCCATAGGACCCTTCCGTATTCTCGCGGAAGACCACGAGGTCGACATCCTCGCCGCGATAGTTGAGCCCGCTGCCGGGATAGGCCTTGCAGGGACGAAGGTTGGTGTGAAGGTTGAACAGTTGCCGCAGGCGCACGATCGGGCTGCGGTAGATCAGGCCCTTGCCCTTGAGTTCAGGCTTCAATTCCTGCTGAGCCTCGTCGTTGGGCTTGCTGGTAATGGCGCCGAAGAGTGCGCACTCGGTCTTCTTCAGAATGTCGATGGTGCGCTGCGGCAGCGCATCGCCCTCGCTGCACCAGAACTCCCAGCCGATGTCAGCCGGGATGTACTCCGCGTCGAACTTCATCGCATCCAGCACGATGCGCGAGGCGTCCATCACATCCTTGCCCACGCCATCACCGGGCATCCAGGCGATCTTGTATCTCTTGGCCATGTGTCAGATCATCATTGAAGAGGGGCTGCAGGCGCCGTCGCCCGCGCGGGCGGCGAGTATAGCGGCATCACCTTCGCCGGATCGAACGCGTGCGCGACCAACTCGATCAACCTGCGGAACTGCCGTGCCCGCACTGCGGCTACAACGTCGCGATCATTCCCGGCAATCGCTGCCCGGAATGCGGCCAGTCATTTCATCGAAACGAACTGCTGCGCGCTCGATTCGAACACAGCGGCCTGCGACTGTGGCAGCCGTTGACCGTGATCCTGACGATTCCCATGGCCATCGCGGCACTGTTCGTCTTCGCGGCGATGGGCCTCGGCGGCTCCGTGCTCATGCTCGTTCCGCCGCTGGGCGCAATCGTGCTGGCGATTCTGGCGATCGCGTCGTTCGGCAGCGCGCCGACGCTGGCGATGCTGCTGCAGCAGCGCAACGTCGGCCAGGGACTTTCGCAGAGGCGCTTCGCGCGGTGGCTCGCCATCGCGGCGCTGCTGTTGCAGATCGCAATACTTGGCGCAGGCGTAGTCATCGCGCATGCGATGAGCGGACCGTGGCGCATGCCGTTCTGAGAGCGGCAAGGTGCCGCTCGCGCGCAAACGCCGCGCCTTTGCGCATGTATGCACATCACCATGCATCTTCTGCAGCGATGCGCATTCTCCGCCTCGCCAGCGCCGTGGGGCACTCAATGAACCGCCACCGATCATCGCGCGTATCCAGCGCAATGACATTCAGATGGAGGTTCACCATGCAACGCACGAAGTTCTTTCGATCACTGACGCCGATGGCGCTGACGCTCGCGCTCGGCTCAGCGGGAATCCTCGCGGCCGCGCCATCGATGGCGCAGACGCCGCAGTCGCCCACCGTTCTCGCGCCCAGCCCGGTGCAGACCGCTCCGCCGATTCCCAAGCAGGAGTCCCGACCGGCACAGCCTGACGCGGCGCACTCGGTCTGGCAGAGCGGTCACTGGATGTGGAGCGACCACCGTTATGAGTGGGTCCCGGGCCAGTGGGTTGAGGCGCGACCCGGCATGTCGTGGGTGGATGGCTGGTGGGAGCAGCGCAACGGCGGATGGGTGTGGGTGGAAGGCTACTGGACATCGGCTGGAACCGATGAGACGGAATCGGACGATGCTGCTGCAGCGTCGCCGACGATGGAGCAGCCGCCGGCCGATCAAGCGCCGCCGGCTCCGCAGGCCGAGACCCCGCCGCCAACGCCAGGCCCGGGCTACTTCTGGCAGGCCGGATACTGGCGCTGGCAGGGAAACTCATGGGCTTGGGCCCCGGGCATCTGGGCGCGCGAGCGGCCGGGACTGGTCTGGATCGACGGCCGCTGGCGCATGACGCTGCACGGCTGGCGATGGACATCCGGCCACTGGC
>DATKJG010000242.1:0-4235 GCA_035543215.1 Phycisphaerales bacterium
CCCATGCTCCGAAGAGATAGATGTAGGTCTGGATCAGGTCCGGCAGGTGACAGGCGTACCAGTCGCCCTCGGCGCTTTGAGCCTCGATTCGTATCGGCCCAAACACAATCGCACGCAACAGCACGAGCATAAACATGACGCCGAAGACCGGCACCATCAGCACGCCTCGCACGAGTCTTTCGACAGCCCCCACGCTCGAGCGTTCGGTCATGAGCAGACGGATCGCAGCGCGGAACAGCCCGATCAGCCAGGCGAAGGCTCGCATCACAGCCGGCCGTCAATCTGCCGCAGGTAGCGGCTGTAGATGTGCGCGAAGTCGCTCATGACGCGGAAGAAATCGCGCAGGCGAAGTTTCGATCCTTCCACATCCGTCCATTTCTGCAGCGGTTTCTCGACGATGATGTTTCGCACCGCCGGCCTGCTGCCATCCTTGCGCAGGACCAGGAACCGTGCGATGATCTCGACGTCGAAGATCCAGCGCGAGATGAACGGATCGGCAAGCACCCGCCGCAGGTCGTCGGTCACACGGAACATCTTCGCGCCGCACTGCGTGTCGTAGATCGGCAGACGCAGAGCCGTCGCCACCATCGTCGCGAAGATGCGTCCGAGGTAGTGCCGCAGCAGTTTGCGCTGGATCTGCCGCCCGAGCAGGTTGACGCGCGAGCCGAACACCATCTCGATATCCGGCCGGTCCCGCAGGATGGCACGAAACGGCTCGATCTCTTCCAGGCCGGTCGAGAGGTCTGCATCCCAGAAGGCGACGACGTTCGCGCCGCGGGCGATCGCCTGGTTGAGCCCGGCCCGAACCGCCTCTGCCTTGCCCGAGTTGGCCGCCATGCGCAGCACGTCGAGCCGGTCCGGGCGCTCCTGCTTGAAGGTTTCCAGCATCGCGTGCGTCTGGTCGCTGCTGCCATCATCGACGAACAGGAATCGCACGCATTCAGCGTGATCGAGAAAGTCGCGAAACGCGCCGAGGTTCAGCCGGCGGGCCTCGTTGAAACACGGGATGACCAACGTCGTGTTCATGCGCCGTTGAGTTGCTGCCGTGGATCGTTTGTGCGCCGCAGCACAGCCAGCAGGCTGACGCCTCGCGAATAGCCGGCATGGCGCCGGCCGCGGACGAGATCGCAGACCATGCGCGATTCGCCCTCGAAGGCGCGCTCCATCAGCGCGTTCACCGGACCCGGCGGCACGCGCATGTTCCACTCGCGGCTCGCCGGAAGCATGCGATCGCGCCAGCGGCCCAGCGTACGCCCGACGCGCGCCACCGGATACAGCCGCGAGCAGAAGTGCGTCACTGCCAGGGTTTCCACCGGCAGCCCGCGCCAGAGTGTTCGAAGCATCGCCTCGTCGTAGCGCCTGAAATGCAGCAGGCCTTCATCGTGCCGGCTCCACAGGCGCATGTCGGCCGGCACGGTGACGAGCATGAACGCGCCAGGCCGCAGCGCCTTCACGAGAGGCTCGAACGCGGCGCGATCGTTCTCAACGTGTTCAAGCACATCCATCAGCAGCATCGCGCTCGCGTCGCCAGCAGTCGCGCCGAGGTCGTCTGGTGCACGGCCGCACATGAATTCGACCTGAGGAAAGCGCTTGCGCGCGATGTCAATCGCGTCGGATGCGGTGTCGATGCCGATGCAGCGGTATTCGCCGGCAAGAGCGGCGATGTTCGCGCCCGCCCCGCAGCCCACATCGATGATGATCGTGTTGGCATCAGGCGGCAGCAGGCTCGTCAGCACATCGCGTACGATGCGGCGGCGGGCCAGAAACCACCAGTGCCGCTGATCCACATCGGCGACGACGTCGAAATGCGCGCGGTGCATGTGGTCGTTGATCCGATGCGAAACTGTACCCGGCGAGGGCGAAGGCTGCGTTCATACGAGATCGACCAGAACATCGTTCGCCAGCAGCAGGCCGCGCCGAGTCAGCCTCAAGCGATCATCTCGCATCTCCAGTAAACCGGAGCGGAGATGGCCTTCGATGGCCGCCTGCCGCGCCGCCGCACGCGGGCCGCTCCGCGCAAGCAGCGCCTGAACTTCGGCCGATAACAAGCCTTCCACGAGGCGCAGACCGAGCATGAACTGCTCACCCGCCCGCGTCGGCTGGTCCACGCGCTCGACATCCATGATCGGCGGCAGCGGCGATTCGCACTCCAGGTACTCGCCCAGCCGCGCGATGTTCTTCCACCGCAGACCATCGAGGTGCCCGGAGGCGCTGGGCCCGAACGCCCACCAGTTGCGATTGCGCCAGTAGAGAAGATTGTGTCGGCAGCGCGTATCGCCCGATGCTCGCCGCGCCCAGTTGCTGATTTCGTAATGCTCAAAGCCCGCAGCCGCGAGCTGCTCGATGACAGCCTCGTACATCGCTGCCTCGATGTCCTGATCCACCGGCGTGATCTCGCCGGCCTGCATGCGCTTCGTGAGCGGCGTGTTGTGCTCATACATCAGGCCGTAGCAACTGATGTGCGTCGGCTCGAGCGCCAGGGCGGCATCAAGATCGCGCCGCCAGTCATCGACCGTCTGCCCCGGCACGGCGAAGATGAGGTCGAGGTTGAGGTTGTCGATTCCCGCGTCGCGCAAAATCTCGACGCTGCGCCGGACGTTCGCCGGATCGTGCCAGCGCTCGAGCGCCTTGAGATGGCGTGCATCGAAGGACTGGGCGCCGATGCTGACGCGATTAACGCCGCCCGCGACAAGGACCTTCGCCAACTCATCGGTCACCGTCTCGGGGTTGGCCTCGACCGTGAACTCGCCGGCCAGCGGCAGGAACTCCGCCATGGCGTCGAGCAGCCGCTTCCAGAGATCAGTCCGAAGCAGCGTCGGGGTGCCGCCGCCGACGAACATGGTTTCGAGCGAATGCCTGATCCACGGGCTGGCGGCCTGCATCTCGTCGATCAACCGGTTGACGAACGCTGCCTGCCGGTCCTGGCTGTCGACAATGCTGTAGAAGTCGCAGTAATGGCACTTGTGGAAGCAGAACGGCACGTGCAGGTAGGCGCCGTGCACGAGCATTTCCCCGCCGGCGCGACTGTCAGGGTCGAGCACGCTTTTCAGCGTGATCTGGGGGTTTTTCTCTTTGAGACCCCTCGTTTCGGTGGTAATCTGGTGAACGCCGGAAGCGCTGAGAGGCAGAGCGATTCCCGGTAAGGAAGCGGCCTCTCGAGATTTGATCGGGGAGAAAGACACGCGCGAAGTCGACGATTGGCCGCACGCGCGCCGCCGATCGATCGCGTCACGATCATACGCCGCGGCAGGGATTTCACGCTGCGGTTTTCGAAGAGAGACCGGCATGAAACACTGGCTCGTCATGCAGGGAAGCGATGGAACGCAAAGGCCCTTCGAGGTCTCCAAGCCGCGCATCGTCATCGGGCGCGAGCCGACCTGTGATGTGCGCGTGCCGCTGTCGAGCGTGGCTCAGAGGCATTGCCAGATCACGCGCGACGATGAAGGCCACTTGCGCGTCAAGCACCTGGCTGCCGCCAACGGAACTTACTGCAACGGGCTGCCGATCAACGATGAGACCGACCTGAGCCACGGCGACAAGCTCGTCATCGGCCCGGTCACGTTCATCGTGCGCATCGCGCAGACCGATGAAGGCGATCGCGTCTCAGGGCAGGAGATCGTCATCGAACGCCAGGATGATGATGCGTCCGCGACCGACGACGATTGACGCTACGAATCAGATCATTGTGGCCGGCTTGCGGCGAAGCAGCGCACTGCGCCGTGATCACGCCGCCTTGTCCGCAGCCCTGTTCGTCGACGCCGATCCGGCTGCATCGCGACTGGACTGGCTGGCCGGGATCCGCAGATTGATGCCGCACCCGCAGCAGCGCACGAGTTTGCCCTTGGCTGACGCGGGCACCGCGAGGATGCGCTTGCACGCGAGGTTGGGACATCTGATCCGGATGTCGTCGCTGCCGGCCATGGCAATCCTCCTTCGCACCTGCCCCCATCGAGTTGGCGGGGGCAGCCAATCCGCTGTCGCGCTTATCGTCGATGATCGAGGCCCGCTTCAAGTGAAGTGGCAGGCGGGCCCGCTATAGTGTCGGCTGGCCGTTTTCGCCGGCCGGGCCATCGCCCGCGCCTCGCCGCCCGTCGCACGTCGCACGTCCGAAAAGAAGCAGTCATGACCACGTCTCGACGCGAGAACACCGACCTCCAGCACGCCCGGCACACCGCCGTAGTCGGCCTGCAATGGGGTGATGAAGGCAAAGGCAAGATCGTCGACCTGCTGACCGA
>DATKJG010000243.1:0-7503 GCA_035543215.1 Phycisphaerales bacterium
AGATCAGCCTGAGCAATATCCAACTCCTCATAGACCGCCTGGAGCTCGCGGTTGTTCAGCAGCGCCACCTGTGTGGCGGCATCGGCGGTGAGTGCCTGGCCGAGCAAGTCTCGCACCGCTGCGCGGGCATCGAGATCGGCGTTCGAACCGCTGTCCCATTGCACCAGCATGCCCGTGCGCTGGCCAACATCCTGTCGAACATTGTCGAAACCGAGGCCGTGCTGCATGCCGGCACAACCGGCCAGCGCGACGACGGCGGCGACGGCACAAGCGACCGAGCGCGGCATCATGGTTGTTCGCCTCCCTCTGGTTTCCGCACCAGTTTCATTCCGCATTTCGGGCAGCGTTGATCAGGCCGATCGGAGGCGACCTCCGGATGCATCGGGCAGACATAGATGGCTGCGGCAGCGGTCACGGGCGCGCTCGAGGATGCGGGCGCCGCGGCCGTCGACCCCCCGTGCATGTGTCGGTCCCTCGGACCGTCAGTTGTCGGTTCGCTCGCCGTCGTCAGCGTCGTCGATCGCTCCGGCAGAGATGCAGCCATCGCGTCCGGATTGGCGGGATGATCAGGTCCTGGCGACACGTCGACTGGTCGCGGCGAACAGCCGCTGGACGAAAACGGGCACAAGACCATCGCCACCGCCATGATGACGATTCTCAATATCCATCGCATGCGTGTTCTCCGATATCCCAGATCGAGGGGTTCTCTCGATCAGAAGGAAAGCCGAACTCCGAATCCAACGACGATCTCGGTTTCCGGGCGATGATCGACATCCTGATGAACAGGAATCATGACTGTTGCATCGAGCGTGAACGATCGGGCCTCGTACATCAGACCGGGCGAGAAGAACAGGGTGCGGTCGCCGTTGGTGTCGTAGAAACCATTCAACTCCGCGACCGCATACAGCGCGCCGGTGGTGTCGGCCGAGTATTGCGCCGGCGAGAGCCGGAACAGGTACGAAGCATCGGCCCGCAGCGAATCGCTTCGGCCTTCATCGCGCTCATCTCCTGTATAGAACTCCCAGAGCGCATCAGCGTTGAAGCCGTGCCGGCCGCGCACGGTTGAGAACACGAAGCCGGCAATCGGATCCCAGCCATCCGACGCGTCCCACCGCCAGCCATCGATCGTCCCCGGGATCTGTATGCCCGCGATGAGGCTTAGGCGCGTCGTCTCCGTCGGCGCCGGATCATCTTGGAAGATGCGCCACTTGAGCAGCACGCTCGAATCAGCGATGCCGAAGTCGTCATCCGACCCGCCGCCATCCATGTTGATCCTGCTGTACACCATGGGCACGTCGAACTGGATGCCGACGTTCTTGGCGAGGCCGTAGGCGACCTGGGCCAGCGTCGCGAATTCATCGGCGCTTTGCTGACCGCCGGGTTCAAAGGAATCGAGTCGCCGGTACAACGGCATGATGTGCACGACGCCGGTGCCGGTGGATGGCTGCATCGCGCCTGGCGCGTTGATGGGGGTTTGCGCCATAGCGCGTGTTGCAAGCCATGCGCCCGCCGCCGCGATGGCGATCCTCCCGAGAATTCGTACATGCATGATGAGGGAAACTCCAACGCCGCACGCGCCGGCATCCGGCTGATCGAAGCGCCGGATGCCGACGATGCGATGAGATGAGATGAGTGTCGTCAGGGAGTGGCGTTGTCGCCGGGCATATCCATCCGGACCAGCGTGAACGTGGTGTCAGCGATGGCGCGGGTCAACTGTTCGCGTGACGGCGGATGGCTGGGCGAGAGATAGGCGAGGACCTTGCCGGTGAGCATGTCGACCTTGACCTGTTCGACGCCATCGACCTTCTTGAGTTGAAGGTCCACGTTGTACGAGCATTGCGGGCACGCCATGCCGTTGATCCACAACGTGGCGACGGGCTGGTCGGCCTTCGCCGCGGGCGCGACGACGGAAGATGAATCAGCCGCGCCGGCAGCGGTCGAGGGCGTGCTCTGGCAACCTGCGATGGTGAACAGCGCCAAAACGCATGACGCAGTTGCGAATGGAACGAAACGCATTGAGATGCTCCAAATGAATCCAACGAAGTGGAAAGCACGCAGCGCGCGACAGGGCGTCGCGGGCCGCGAACGCGGGAATCCACCATTCGCTAGATCAGGAGCATGCAGCCACGCGCCAGCAGGGTCTGCTGGCGCAGCGTGACAAACTGCACTCCCCCCAGCATGCCGGGCGGCCATGGGCCGTGTTCGAGTCCGGCCAGGATCGAACCAAAAGACTGCGCCGCCATGATCGGAGGCATCAGCGACGGCGTCGTAAGTTCATTTCGCGCCAGGTCAGACAGAATCACCTTCGCGCCCGTGTCCAGTCGAATCCGTGAGTCGCTGGCATCGCGGCAGCGGCAGCGATCATCCCGGTCGTTGGGCGCTGACGATGTCGCCGCGCAAGCGGCGACATCAGGCGTTGCCGCCTTCTCTGCCGCACGCTGCGCGCAACACGCAAGTTCAGGCGCTGACTCGCGCGATTGCATTTCAATCGATGCCAGCTTCGCGGCGCCGCACGCCATCGCGTCAACGCCTGTCACACGGCCGATGGCGAGCTTCACATCGCAGCAGCACAATGCCGGCGACCAGATCGCCAGATACGCTGCCATGAGGATGCGAAGCCATGACTGCGACATGTGCAGTGATATCGTAGGAACCCTCGCGGTCGCCGCAGTATTCCATTCGCGGAGCGGGTGACCGCCTTACGGGACGCGCCCGCCGATCTGCAGTGAACGCGCGCCGGCGCTCGTGACCGGCGCGGCGCCGCTGGCCGGTTCGAAGCGACAGATCATGTCGGCCGGCTCGCGGGGCAGGCGATCGCCCAAAGGCGTCTGCAGGAGGCTCAGCACGAACTGGTAGCACGGGCCGTATTGGGCGGTGGCGAGCGTCTCGCGCAGAGCGTCGCCCTCGACGCGCCACTGGGCGATGGGCTTGCCATCGGCCACAGCGCTACGGCCCCGTGGATAGAGCATGAATGTGAACGCGCCTTCCTCCCGCAGGGCTGTGGGATGATCGATGCTGAAGAGGGCGACCGAGGCACGGATCGTGTCGGGAAAGCCGTTGTTGTCGGTGTCATCGGGCTTGGAGCCGACCATGAACAGCATGCGATCGGCCATCAGGCCGGCAGGCGGGACAGGCGTCTCGCGCGGTTGCGGCGGCATCTGCCAGCCGTCTGACGTGGTGACGCGTTCGGTCTGGCAACCGCTCAGAAGAGCGACAAATCCGCAGGCCAGCAAACCAGCCAGTTGACATGCGCGGCTGATGCGCACCACAGCATCGAGCCTGTTGACTTGTTGACTTGCCGGCTTGTCGATCTGTTCCCTCATGGCTTCTCCGTCCTTTCCTCCGTCACGCTTTCCTCTTCCTTGCGCAGCTTGATCGGGTTGCCCTTGGCATCATACAACCCGCCCGTGCCTTCCAGCATGCCCTTGCGGATCTGCTCCTTCACGTTCTCGGGCAGTGACAGGCGATCGATCTCCCCTTCCGTGATCTCATCCACGCGATCGAAATGGGCCGGGCTGTCGATGACGTGCGGCGTGAGCACGATCAGCAGTTCAGTCTTCGCCGTCTCTTCTGTGTTGCTGCGGAAGAGCGGTCCCACTATGGGTAGATCGCCGAGCAGCGGCACCTTCCTGTCGCGCCGCTCGAAACGGTCGCTGATCAGGCCGCCGATCACGATCGTCTGGCCGTCCTGCACGGTGACGGTCGTGTCGGCGTTGCGACGCGTGATGATGGGCGAGGAGAAATCCTCGGAGATCTGCGTGGTGCGCTGGCTGAGATTGCTGATCTCGGGGTTGATCGCCATGCGCACGAAGCCGTCGGGATTGATCGAAGGCGTAACTTCGAGAATGACGCCCAGTTCCTCCTTCTCCAGAGTGGTCGAGGTCTGGCCGGTATCGCTGATGGCGGTATAGGCAGGCAGGCGCACGGTCTCGCCGACCTGAATCCGAGCCGGCGAGTTGTTCGCAGCCATGATGGAGGGATTGCTCAGCACCTGTAACCGGCCCTGGGCGCGAAGGGCTCGGATCAGCAGGTTGAAGTCATCCGAGGCGATAGCGATGTTGGGCACGCCCAGGCCCGGCACAAGTCCTCTCGCCAGACCGTAGCCGCCGCTCACCGTGGCGGAGCCGATGTCAACCGCGGCACGCAGGTTCACGCCCCAGTCCTCGCGCGTATCGAGCGTCACCTCCGCCAGCATCACCTGGATCAGCACCTGCGGCGGATCGACATCCAGTTGCTTGATCATCTCCTTGACGCGCGCCATGTAGCGCGGGCTGGCCGAGACCAGCACGGTGTTGGAGGCGTCATCTCCCTTGATGGTGATTTCGCGCTCCAGCAGGCGAGCCGCTGAACCGAGTTGATCAGGCGAGAGCGTGCCGATGAGTTTTCTCTGCTCGGTGTCCACGAACTCGCTGACCACGCGCGCGACGTCTGCCGCGACGGCATTGCGCAGCTGGTAGACGTACACCTCGCGCTCGTTGGCCTCGAGCTTGTCCAGGTCCTCGACGACCTTGGCGACCAGGTCCAGGTACGTCGGGGTGCCGCTGACGATCAGGCTGTTGGTGCGCGAATCGACGGTGATGGCCAGTTGCTGCCGCTCGTCGGGCACGGCGGTGAGATCGGTGCCGGACAGGCCGGCAACGACGTTGTCGGGCGCAGGCGCCGGAGCGGCCTGGTCGGGCGGCAGATTGGCGTCGGTCACGGCGGTGCCGCCGTCCTCGCGCGGCTTGAGCACGTACATGCTGCTGCCCTGCCGCAACCTGAAAAGGTCGGCGAGAATCTCCGCCATCGCCAGGGCGTCGGCATTGGTCAACTTGAAGATGCGGATGTTCTTCGAGCCGACCGAGGACGAGTCGAGGTCGCGGATCATCCGCTCGATCATGCCAATGGATTCGCGCGGCGCAGCCACGATGATGGTGTTGGTGCGCAGATCGGGCGTGAGCGTGATGGATTCGCGGATTGCGGCTGACACTTGCATCTCCACCTCGCCGGGTCCCGGCTCAGGTTGCGTGGCGGCGCGGGAGGGGTCGGTCTCCCCCTTGGCGATTTCGCGCAGATACTTGAGCACGGTCGCCTGTCGCGGATTGCGCCGCGCCCCGATGCCGCGGCCCGAGAGCACGTTCTCGATCAGGCTCACGGTCTCGACGGCATTGGCGGACTGCAGCGGCACGTACTTGATCTCAACCACGCTCGCCGGCCGCGCGCCATCGAGTTGCGCGATCAGGTTCCGCAGCGCGCGAACATCGCTGGCGGGAGCATTGATGAGCACGGCATTGAGGCGGTCATCGGCCGTCACGCGCACGATGTTCTGGCCGCGCGTGCGGTTGGCCTCGGCCACATACAGATCGTCCAGGAGATCGACCATGTCGGCGGCCCGGCTGGAGGTCAGCGGTACGAATTCGATCTCGCGCGCAATGCGCTGGCCGTTGTCATCGAGCCCGCCCGCTTCGCGCTCGGCGGCGACGAGCATGTCGATAAGGCCGCGCACCACCTCGAGATTCTCCGCGCTCGCGGCGACGATAATGCTGTTGCTGGCCGGGTCCGGCTCGATGGTGACGCGATCAGAGGGCGTGACCGCCGGACCGAGGCTCGCAGCGCGATCCTGCATGAGTTTCTGCAAGCGCGGCGCCAGAAGTTCCGCGCGCGACGTCTCGCCCAGCGGGATCACGTGCAGGCCGACGGCGGGGTTGGTGGGCGCCTCGCCGAGCTTGCCGACGAGGTCCTCGATGGCCGCGAAGTCCTCGGGATTCGCCGCGACCAGCAGGCTGTTGCTGCGGGCGTCGGTCATCACCAGCGGCCGCTGGCTGTTGCGCACGTCGGCGGGCATGTCGGCGTAGCGCCGCTGCATGATCTGGTTGATGGTCTGGGCCAGCCGCTCGAGATTGCCGCTGCCCACCACCGGCAGCACGCGAATGAGCGCCGCATCGCCCAGCGAGGAAGTGTCCAGATCGCTCGCCAGTTGCCGGATGACCTCGAACGATTCCTTGCCCGCCGCGACGATGAGCGAGTTGGTGCGGGCGTCTGCGACGACCGTGGCGCGCTCGCTGTCGGCGGTCTCGGGGGAGACCTTGCGCAGGCGCTCAGTCCGCGCATCCATCAACTGCTGGATCAGGTTCGCGAGGCGCGGCGCAGCGGCGTTCTTGAGTTCGATCTGCTTGAGTTCGCTCAACTCCGCAGACAACTCTGTGTCGAGCGTCTTGAGCAGGTTCTCGAGCACCGCGAAACTGCGCGGGCTCGTCGCCACCACCAGCGCGTTGGTGCGCTCATCGGGCTGGACGATGATGCGATCTTCCGGCCGGATCGACTTCGACTGCACCTGCTGATCGAACAGCGTCTTGATCGTCGTCGCAAGGCGCGATGCCGAGGCGTTATCCAGGGGATAGATGCGCACGGCGTCGGCGGGCGAGGCGGCCTCGATGTCGAGCATCGCCACCAGCTCGCTGACGACCTCGATGTTGGCGGGCGTGCCGACGAGGATGAGCGCGTTGAGTTGCGTTTCCGGCCTGATCACCAGCCGCGTCATCGGGGTGAACACGTCGGATTCGATGACCTGGCCGCCGTTGTCGTCGAGACGCGCCAGGCGCAGGCGCGCGACCTGCTTCTGCATCGGGCTTGACTGTGGCAGGTTGCCCGCGCCCTGTACCAGGATTGCATCCAGCGTCGTCGCCAGATCCGTCGCATCGGCAAACCGGAGCGGAAGAACCTTCGGCTCGACCCATGCGCTCGACATGTCGTTGTCGAGCCGCGTGCGCAACACTTCCACCAGCGCCACCGCCTCCTCGGTGCCGGCGACAATGAGCGAATTCGTCCTGTCATCGGTCGAAATTGCGATCTCGTTGAGCAGGGCCTTGCCCGCAGCGCCATCCGGCTCGCCGACGACATTCGTGCGGCCGACCTTGCCCAGCGTCTTGCCCTGCGTGAACAGGTCTTTGACGATGCGCGAGAACTGCTCGACCGCGATGTTCTGCAGCGGGAAGATCTGCACCGTCACCGCATCGGTGATGGGCAGGCGATCGAACATGTCGATGACCTCCCGCAAGGCCACGACGTTCTCGTATGTGGATGAGACGATCAGCGCGTTGGTCGCGGGCTCAGGCGTGATCTTCACCGGCTTGGAGAGATCGAGTTCGATCCTGCGATCTTGCCCGCCGACTCCGCCCTCTGCTGTTCCCTTGTGCACACTCAGGCGGCGCACCTGTTCGCGAATGGCCCGGGCCAGTGGCGTGTCGGCCTGCTGCTCGCCCGGCTTGAGCACGCTCGCAAGCAGCGTGGCGAGCGCCAGCGCCTGCGCGTGCCTGAGCGGCACGACGATGACCTGCGCCTCGGCCATGGCCGGGGCGACGTCGATGGACTGCAGGAGTTTGACGAGCGTGTCGCGATCGGCCGGATTGCCGACGATGACGATCGCGTTACGTCCGGGCACGAGCGACACCTTGATGGGCTCGACGACGATGCGCGAGTTGGAGTCGGCCGGCTGTGGCTTGTCGAGGCCGATGGTCTCGATGA
>DATKJG010000244.1:0-10475 GCA_035543215.1 Phycisphaerales bacterium
CGTGGTCCAGATGGCATACGACATGATGCACGCCGTGATGGCGACGCCGAAGCCCCAGCCGGCCTTGAGTCCGATGTAGATGTTGGTGAGTGAGAGCACGCCGCCGAGCACCGATCCCATGATCACGGCCCGCCACGTGAGTTGCTTCATCGTGTCGCCACGGCCGAGATAGACCTTCTGGTACCACTGCCGTTCGATTTCCTCTGGTGTGCCCTTGAAGCCCTCGATGGGCAGTTCGAACTCGTCGGTGTGCGTGCCCGGGGAAGGTGAGATCGCGGGGGTGGGTGTGGCCATGATGGGGATGTTCCTGGGTCGCCGAGCCAATGGCATCGGCTTGGCGGAGCGATTCTGACCAACCTCCGCCTCCGGTGCAACCTGATATCAGTCCAGATGGTTGCACCTTCTCCCCGCAGGCCGTTTCCGCTAGCCTTTTCCCGTCATGGCCATCCCGCACCTGACCGACGAGCAGATTCGCACGTGGACGCGCGAGCAGAAGGATCGCTGGTGGCTGACGACCGTTTTCCGCGGCGACATGCCGCAACTCACACTTCGCGCCGCCCTGACCGGCTTCTTTCTGGGCGGAATCCTCTCGGCCACGAACCTCTACGTCGGAGCGAAGACCGGCATCACGCTTGGAGTGGGCCTCACCAGCGTCATTCTCGCCTTCGCCATGTTCCGCGTCCTCGCGAGCATGCGCGTGGCGACCGACATGACGATTCTCGAGAACAACTGCATGCAGTCGATCGCCACCGCGGCCGGCTACATGACCATGCCACTGCTCTCCAGCCTCGTTGCCTACATGTGGGTGAAGAACGAGATCATCCCGTGGTACCAGATCATCTTCTGGAACGTGATTCTCTCAATCATGGGCGTGCTCGTGGCCTTCCCCATGAAGCGGCGCTTCATCAACGATGAGCAGCAGCCGTTTCCTGAGGGGCGTGCCTGCGGCATCGTGCTCGACACGCTCTACAGCGGCAAGGGCAACATCGGCGTGCTCCAAGCCAAAGCCCTGATCATTGCCGGCGTCGCCACGGCGTTCATTCAGGTTTGCGCCGGCGCTGCGTACATGCAACTGCTGTGGGTCAAGACGCTCGGCCGCAACTACTACTACTGGTTCAACGAGAACATCGACGCGTGGTACTACCGGCTGATGGAGCGCAACGGCTGGAACCCGCCGACCATCGCCGGCGTCGATATTCGCGAACTGGCGCTGCGGCCGACGCTGGACCTGGCCATGCTCGGCACGGGCGGGCTGATCGGCGTCAAGACCACTTTCAGCATGTTCCTGGGCATGTTGATCAACTTCGTCATCCTCGCTCCATGGATGATCCGCATCGGCGATATCAAGACCAAGGGCACGGGCCTGACGTTTGATCAGGTGACGCAGAACATCGCTGCAGGCACGATGACCTCAAAGAACGCGGTGTTCGGCCGCATCGAGATCCTCAACCAGTGGTCCATCTGGTGGGGCGTGATCATCATGGTGGTCGGATCGCTGGTGGCGCTGTTCGCGAGGCCGAAGATTCTGTTCGGCGCGTTCACGGGGATCTTCAAGAAACGGTCGGCCGGCACGGACGTGCTGCGTCACATCGAGCTGCCGCTGTGGATTTCCTTTGTCGGGCTTCCCATCGGCGCCGTCCTGGCCGCGTACATGGCTCACGAGTGGTACGGCGTGCGCTGGTACCTGGCGCTGCTGTGCCTGCCGCTGGTGTTCATTCTCTCCCTGATCTGCACCAACTCCATGGCCCTGACCTCGTGGACCCCGACTGGCGCGCTGTCGAAGATCACGCAGTTCACCTTCGGCGTGATCGACCGGTCCAACCCCGCGCTCAACCTGATGACTGCGGGCATCACGTCCGAAATCGCGTCCAACTCCGCCAACCTGCTCTCGGACATCAAGCCTGGCTACATGCTCGGCGCCAAGCCGCGCCAGCAGGCGATCGGGCACGTGATCGGCATCATCGCGGGCGCCCTGGCGTCGACGCCGCTGTTCTTCGCACTGTTTCTCTCGAAACGTGCTCCTGGGACCAGCGTTGAAGAAGCGATGGTCAGCGACCAGTTTGGCTTTCCCTCGGCCGTGCAGTGGAAGGGCGTCTCCGACATCATCACCAAGGGCTTCGACTTCTCCAGTCTTCCCGCGTCGATCCAGTATTCGGTCATCGTGGCCGCGCTCGTCGCGCTGTTCATTGAGGGCGTGAAGATCTTCTTCCCCAAGCGCATGCCGCTGTCATCGGTGGCCATCGGCCTGGGCGTGGTGCTGCCGCCCAACGCGACCTTGGCCATGTTCATCGGGGCGCTGCTCTTTGGCGGGCTGCACCGCCGCTACGTCAAGCGTGAGGGCACCGTTGGCCACACGCTCTGGGTGCTGTCATCGGAGCCGATCTGCGCAGGCATCATCGCTGGCGCGGCCCTGACGGGTATCGGGGATCGCCTGATTGACGCGTTCGTCCTTGGCTGACAGTGGTCAGATGCGCAACGAGTCGCGCACGCCGCTGATGCCGCGACGCAACGCCGCCTGCAGGCTCGGCCGCTCGATGATGAGCGTGCGGTTATGCCTGCTCTGGGCGCCAAACTGGAACTTGTACGGTTCCTCGCCGCGCAGGAAATCGAAGCTCTCCATCTTCATCACGATGGCGTCGCGAATCGCCAGGGCAATCGCGACGCGCCCGGGCGAGTGCCGGGCGAGCGCCTCATCGAAAGATGTGACGTACAGGCACCATGCACCTCGCTTGCGATCGATGAGCCCCGCGACGCCTGCGGCTGGAACGCCTCCCTTCCAGAGCGTGACCATGCGCACCAGGCCGTCATTGGCGCAGCGCCTGAGAATCGTCTCAAGCCGCAGGACGTGAGGGTCGGCTTCGAGTCGCGTTCGACGAGCCGCCATTCCGATCAATGCGGCGATCATTGGATCCGAAATCGCGGCGCCTTCGTCGATGGTCAATCGGAACTCGCGTTCCGCTGTACGCAAACGCCGGCGCAGCGATTGCCGCGTCGGCGATGAAAGCCCGCGTAGAAACTCGTCCCAGGTTTCGGGCAGTTTCATCCACGGGCACGCCGTGCCCGGCTGTTCGAGATACGCCATGGATGACGGAACACGCGAGAGGAGCGTCGGCAGACGAGAGTCGTTCCACTCCTGAAATCGCAGCCGATCCCATTTCAAGCGCTGAAACAGATGATCGGCTAGTGCGCTTATGGCCCGATCCTGCATGGCCGGAACGCAGACGAATCCGGCCTCGTCAGCCGTCGGCTCGCCTCCAGCATGCACTTCGCGAAGGTGATCGATGCGCAGAGCGCTGCGCGAGCCTCGAAGACTGATTGGCAGGAATCCAACAAAGGGCGATGAAGGACTCTCCCGCGCTGCCAGCGTCATCCATGGAAAGGGCGTCACCTCGAGCCAGCCGCGATGCCACGCCCACGACATGAACGGCGATGCGTGCGGATCAAGCGCAAACGCGGCATCCCAGTCCGCGCGCAGCGATTCCATGCCGTCTTTGGACGCGACCTCCAGCACTTCCATGGCCATCGATCCTCCGCACCGCGCGCCAGCAGAAGACATCGGCGGCATGCAGCCGTGCGTTGATAGACAATCATGCGAAGGCCCCTGCGAATGCGTCCGATAGCAGCACGGTTTGCCGTCAGGAATAGCCGCGCGGATGCGCCTGCTTCCAGCGCCAGGCCGTCGCGACGATCTCCTCGAGATTCGTGATGCGAGCCCGCCAGTACAGCTCCGCGCCGATCTTCGACGGATCGGCGTACAACGAGGGCGGATCGCCCGGGCGGCGCTCGCCCACCTTCTCGGCGAACCTGATGCCCGTGACGCGCCGGCAGCATTCGATCACCTCGCGCACGCTGTAGCCTCGGCCGATGCCGATGTTGTACGTGCGCGTGTCGCCGACCCGCAAGGCCTTCATCGCGACCACATGGGCGTCAATCAGGTCCTCGACGTGCACGTAGTCGCGAATGCATGTGCCGTCGGGCGTGGGATAGTCGGCCCCGAAGATCGTGATAGCTTCGCGCTGACCCAGGGCGACCTCGAGGCAGATGGGGATCAGGTGCGTCTCAGGCTTGTGATCCTCACCAAGGCGGCCCTGCCGATCGGCTCCAGCGACGTTGAAGTATCGCAATGCCGCGAAGGCGAAATCCTTGCCGGCGGCCCGCTGAGCGTGGGCATAGTCGAAGAGCATGCTCTCGACCTGCAGTTTCGAGCGGCCGTAGGGATTGATCGGGTTCTGCGGACACGTTTCCGCGATGGGAATGTGCCCGGGCGCGGGCTCGCCATAAGTCGCGGCTGTGCTGGAAAAGACCATGCGCTTCACGTCCGCGGCCTCCATGGCCTCCACCAGCGCCAGCGCCGCCGCCGCATTCGCGCGGTAATAGCGCAGCGGCTGCTGGACGCTCTCGCCCACATACGTCAGGCCCGCAAAGTGCATGACCAGTTCGATGCGGCGCTGTCGCAGGATGGTCTCGAGGCGCGCCCGGTCGCCGACATCGACGTTCACAAACAGGAAATCGCCCTTGAGTTTCTCAAGGGCCTCGATAGCGCCGCGATTGCCGCGCACAAGGTTGTCGATGACGGTGACGGCGTGACCGTCGCTCAACAGCCGCAGGGCCGCGTGCGAGCCGATGTATCCCGCGCCGCCGGTGACGAGAATGTTCACGCGTCACCCCCCGCTGGTGTGTCGCGTTCTTGTCGCGTCGTTGCGTCCTGCTTGATGTGCCGGCGCGCCTGGATCAGTTCGTACACCACCGGCAGCAGGGAGATCACGATGATCGCCACCACCACGATCTCGAAATTGGACTTCACCCACTCGATGCGGCCGAACCAGTAGCCAGCCATCACGAGCAGTCCGACCCAGAGGGCCGCGCCCAGAACGCAGAATCGCAGAAAGCGCGGGTAGTGCATGCTGCCCACACCTGCGACAAACGGCGTGAAGGTGCGCACGATGGGGACGAATCGCGCGAGAATGATCGCCTTGCCGCCGTAGCGTTCAAAGAAGCGGTGCGTGCGCTCCAGGTGCTTTTTCTTGAGCCAGCGACTGTCCTCGCGCTTGAAGACCTTCGGGCCGATCGTGCGGCCGACCCAGTAGTTGACGTTGTCGCCGCACAGCGCGGCGGCCATGAGCGTGAACATCACGATCTCGACGCGGAAGGAGCCGGTCGCATCGCTGCCAGCGATCGCCCCAGCCGCGAACAGCAGCGAATCGCCCGGCAGGAACGGGGCGACCACCAGGCCCGTCTCGCAGAAGACGATCCCGAACAGGACAAGGTACGTCCACGCGCCGTGCTCGATGACCATCTGCTTGAGGTGGTCGTCGAGGTGCAGGACCCAGTCAATGGCGTGTGAGACATCCATGCGGAGCCGGCGGCGATCAGTCGCAGCGCAAAAAAATGCAGGTCCAAGGCTGCGGCCCTGGAAGGGCCGGGCAGTGTATGGCTGGCGGCGCCTCATTCATCGGCCCGAATGCGGCTGGCGAGCCTTTGGAGATCGCAAATCATCCACGCCGCCACTTGCCCCCAGCGACGACGAATTGAATGCGGTTCTTGAGACCGCCAGTCGGTTCCATTTCCGCATCGCAGCCTGTCACTTGCGAATCTAAACTCCTGATAACACTAAACTTATGACATTTTGTGGACCGTTTCATGCAACCTTTGGATTTGCCAGCTTGACATCGCCGAAAGATGATTGTTGGCAACCGCTCACCTACACTGAACGCTTCGCAAACCTCGCCTGCGCCTTGCCGCTGAGGCGTTCACGGCCGCTGTTGATGACATCCATGCCGATTCATCCGCCCCTGACATCCGGAGCCCGCACGCAAGCCTCGACGCTTCGACGGCAGGCTGATGACCTGCTGCAACGGCTCATGGCCGATCGCGAAACCAGCGAACAGCGACTGGCGGTATCCGGCAAGCGCGACCCCCTCAAGACCGTCACCGGCTCGACGGCGATCGAACGCGCCATTCAGGACACGCGCGGCATGATCGCTGAAATGGACCTCATGCTGGCCGGAATCGAAGGCGGCGCCGCAGCGGACGCACGCGAATCGGCCCCCGTCCCGGTCATGCGGCCGGCCTCTCCTTTGCGGCCTCGCTCAGGTGGTATGCTCTTCGGCAAGCGGCCTGTCGCCGCCTCCGCATGAGCACCGCCAAGACCTCCGCCCATCGACATCAGCATTCACGGCACGGCGAGCAGCGCAGCAAGCCTGCGACGCAGCCGATGAGCGACCGCGCCGTCTACCTCGGCGCACTGATCGTCGGTTTCTTCGTCGTCACGCTCGGCTGGCTGCTGAGCGAAGGCTCGTTCTGGCGGCAGATGGCGCTCGGTTATCTCGCCTTGTTGATTCTGAACATCAACTTTTCCGGCTGGGACATCGTCCGCGGCAAGCACATCTCCGATTGGAAGCAGGCGCTGGCCAAGCTACCCCTCCGGTTCGCCGGCTACGGCACGAAAAATGGCAAGCCGCTGGAGACCGCCCACGATCAGCCGGCTGCAAAGAAGACGATGGTCCTGTGCGGCGTGATCAGCGTACTGGTGGTTGCTGCCCTCGGATTCCTGCTGCTGTGGGCACTTCGCGCCTATTGAGGTGGAGGCCGCCGGCGTTAGACCGCGATGGCTCCGCTCAGGGCTGCTGCCCACTGCGCCGCAAGGTTCTCCATCGCCAGTTTCTGGTTGACGTTTGATTCGATCTGACGCTCGCACTCGCGCAGCAGGTCGATGCTCAACGCCCAGCGCTCGGCGAATTCGCTCTGCGAGGGCCGGCCGGCCGCCTCCTTCAGGCGCAGGCGAGCATGCGCCGCCAGAAGCGAGAGCGCATGCCTCGCTCCATCCTTGTTGGCGGCGTCCTTGCTGGTCGAATCCTTGCCGTGCCGGGCTACCCATGCCTGCGCGAATTCCTCGACGATCGTGCCCAACAGTTCGCCCATCGATGTCGGGAACTGGCCCCGATCGAGTTCGTGCAGCATCGGCTCGAGCGCCTTGTGCCAGTCATGAAAGCCATACTCCATCGCCAGCAGCGCGATGCCAGGCGCGCCGCCTGCGAACTCGATCGACCATTTCACCGTGGCCGGCGGCACCGCCTTCGGATCGAACACGACCTTCTTCTTTCTGCTCGAGGGCTCGTCAGTCGGCGCTGCGCGATCGCGCGCGAGTTCCGACTTCCACCACTCGGCCATGGCCCGATCATCCAGTCGCTCAAATCGCACCTGCTGGCAGCGGCTGTGGATCGTCGCCAGCAATCGATTGGGCAGCGAGGTAATCAGGAAGATCCACGTGTTCGCGGGTGGCTCCTCCAGCGTCTTGAGCATCGCGTTCTGCGCCTCGGGCTGGAGCAGTTCGGCTTCATCGATGATGAAGGACTTGCCCACGCCCATCGCCGGCGTGCGATACGCCGCCGCCTCGTGCACGGTCTCGCCCGAGCGGCCGCCAAGAAGGCGCTCGCGCAGGAGGTCGAGGGGTATGTTCAGGAGTTTGCGCTCGCGCAACTCGCGGTTGTCGGAGTAGAGCGCCATCTCCTTGCGGATAATGTGGAGGTCCGGATGCGTGCCGGCGTCGATGCGATTCTGGACGTCCGATTTCCACATGCTTCCGATGAGTGGCGTTCCTCCCTCTGATCCCCCGGCAGAGCCTGGGGCCAGAGGATGAGTTTGGTCAAGGAGGACGCGTGCGACCTCTAGCGCCGTGGTGAACTTCCCCACGCCCCGCGGGCCGGAGAAGATCCAGCCGTGGTGGAAGCGGCCCGAGCGCAGCGCGTCCTCAAGAATCCTGATCGCTCGCTCCTGGCCGAGAATGCGTGACATCGCTGCAGGATACTTGATGCGAGAGTCATCGGGATCGGCCGCCCGATGTGGACGGCCTCTTGCGATTCCGGCCTCGATCCCTCACGATCTGCGACATGGCCGCCGACGGGCGCGCAGGCGATTCCTCTGCCACCACTCTCACCGCACCCGAGGCTTCGCCGGCACAGTTCGCCACGGCCAAGTCGAGTCCACGGCGCGGCTTGGGCATGGCGTTGCTGCTGATCGCCTTCGCGATCGGACTGACCATCGGCTGGAAGCAGTCGACTCCGATCATCTGGCCGTGGCTGCTGACGGCCGCCGCATGTCTTCTCGCAGCGGCTGTCGCGCACGTCATCGGGCGCGGCATGATCGCGTTCATCTGCGTGCTGGCGTCGATGCTGTGCATCGGCGCAGGCTGGATCACGCTGCGGATGGAGTACATAGCGACCGACGACCTCGCTGCACTCATCGGCGATGAATCGACGCTGGTGCGGCTCGATGGCGTCGCGACGCGCGCCCCGGAACTGCGCTCGCGCACCGCCGGCTCGATGGCTCGCTTCGACTATCGGCCACCTGCAACCTATTTCCCGATGCGCGTTGAGGGGCTGCTGTCGAGCACTGGCGAGATGACGCCGATCCGCGGCGCCGTGCTGGTTCGCGTCGATCAGACGCTGCCGCCGTTTCGCGCGGGCGATCGCGTGCAGGTCACCGGATTCCTGCTGCGGCCGGCCATGCCGCGCAACCCGGGCGAGTTCGACTTCCGCCAGTACGCCAAGTCGCTGGGACAGGCGGGCATCCTCACCGTCAGCGGCCGCGATCTCGTACACGTCACGCCCGCGTCGCGCAGCGCGATCGTTTCGTGGTTCCTCAACTGGCGCGATGGTCTTCGACGCCGCGCCAGCGCCTGGCTGCTGGCGGACCTGCCCGCCGATGAGCGCAGCCAGCGCGATGCGCTTCTGGTTAGCCTGCTGCTGGGCGAACGTGACGCCGAAATCGATCGCGTCTACGAGTCGTTTCAGCGCGTGGGACTGGCTCACATCCTCGCCATCAGCGGCTTTCACCTGGCGGTGCTGGCCGGCTTCGTCATGTTCATCGCGCGACTTTCAGGCGGCGCCGGGCGCGCCTGGCACGGCTGGATCGTCATCGCTGCCGTGCTGCTGTACCTGCTGCTGGTCGAGCCGCGCACGCCCGTGCTGCGGGCTGGAGTCATGACGATCGCGGGCTGTCTGGGCACGCTGTTCGGCCGGCGGCTGCGCGTCAGCGGGCTCGTGGCGCTCAGCGCGATCCTCCTCTTGTTCTGGCGGCCGGATGAACTGTTCAATCCCGGCTTCCAGTTGACCTACGGCGTGGTGCTTGCGCTCATTCATCTCTCGCCCGCCGTGCGCGAGCGCTGGTTCGGCCGGCCCAATCCGGAGGCAGCGACCAGCGCCCAGATGCTGGGCGAATGGTGCAAGACCGCTGTGGCGGTAACCGTCACCGCCTGGCTGGCGGCCACCCCCATCGCGGCCTACCACTTCGGCTCGGTCGCGCTTGCAGGCATCCTGCTGAGCCTCGTCGCCGTGCCGCTCTCGGCCCTGATCCTGGCGCTGGGATTCCTCAAGATCGTCGTCGGCGCGATTCTGCCAAGCGTCGGCCTGCTGCTGGGCGTGCCGCTGACGATCCTCGCGGAGATGATGCTGGCCATGGTGCGGCCGTTCGATCGCTGGGGCTGGTCGAGCGTGCATGTGCCGCCCCCGTCGACGCTGTGGGCATTCGCCGCGCTCGCCTGGGTATGCTGGTGGAGCCTCGGCCGGCGGCACGAGCGCCGCGCCATCGGACGGATGAAACTCGCGAGTTTCCTGGCGCTGGTGCTCTGGCTGATGTGGCCCGTGCTTCCGCTGAAGGCCTGGCGCGGCACCGATGACCTCTTGCGGATCGACATGCTCGCGGTGGGCGATGGCTCGTGCTACGTGGTGCGCAGCGGCGACGAAACCATGGTCTTCGACGCCGGTTCGAGCACCGATCTCAACGCGGGCGATCGCTCGATCATTCCCGCCATGCGGCGTCTGGGCGTGCGGCACGTCGAGCGCCTGTGCATCTCGCATGCGAATCTCGATCACTACTCAGCCGTGGCCGAGATCGCGCACGAGTTCGATGTGGCTGAAGTGCGCGTCACGCCGCAGTTCCTCGCGGCGGCGCAGGCCGATCCGCTCTCACCGCTGGCGCATCTGCTGGCGCAACTGACCGAGCGCCGCGTGCGCGTGGCCGAGGCCGCGGCAGGCGCAACCTGGCCGCTGGGCGATTGCAGCGTCGAGTGCCTGCATCCGCCGCCTGCGAACGGCTTCGAGCGGATCAACGACGCCTCGATGGTGCTGCGCATCAGCGCGGGCGATCGCCGCGCGCTCTTGTGCGGCGACATCCAGGCCCAGGCCATGGCCATGCTCATGCAGCCCGACGCCGACCTTCGATGCGACATCACGGAACTTCCGCACCACGGCAGTTATCACGATGCCGCGATCGCGTTCATCGAGCGCGTGCAGCCAAGCGTCGTCATGCAATCGACGGGCTGGATTCGCTGGCAGCGCGATCGCTGGGCGAGCGAACTCGCCGGCGTCGAGCGACTGGTCACCGTACGCGACGGCGCGTGCAGGGTGAGCATCTCGCGCGATGGTGAAATCAGCGTCGAACGCTTCCTGCCTCAGGGCGTGCAGGCCGGAGGCGCG
>DATKJG010000245.1:0-2497 GCA_035543215.1 Phycisphaerales bacterium
AGCATCGCCAGGCCGTGACGCTGCCAGCGCGGCGCCTTGGTCAGCCGCGCCACGTCGCCGGAAACCTCGAGCACAACCGTTCCTTCCTGTGCTTTCTCGCTCGCCGTCAGAAGGTTGGCCGGACCGAGCACGCCTTGATCATGCTGTTGATGCTCAGCGCGGTCGCTGATACTGCAGCGATGGAGGCGAAGCCGCAGGATCCTCCGGGGGAGCCGGGGGGCGGCGATCCGAACAACGCGGCGACGTGGTACCGCGCGGCGTATGCCGAAACCAAGCGCATCAGCTTCAACACTACGGAGGAATACGAGCCGGTCTGGGCGTTTCAAATGGATCCCGATCGCGGCCCGTCGTCCGACGCTCGTGCCATCATCCGCCGCAGTCGCGAAGCGGCGAACCTGACCAAGCGCGGCACGCGGCGTGAGACCTGCGACTTCGGACCCTACGACCCGTTCGATGACGCGTCAGCGGGCAATCTGGCCGCACTTCGCACCTTGTCAGCTGTCTTGCAGGACGACTTCCTGGTGCGCGTCTTTGACGGCAACACCAGCGAAGCAATGGAGGACATCAGTGGCGTCTGCCTCATTGCAAGACATGCGGCATCTCAGAAATCCCTCATGCCGGCGCTCGTTGCTGCGGCGCTCACCTCTCGGGCAGACAGACTGATTCAGCACGCGATCGACCGCGCCATCATCACGCCCAACGAAGCCACAAGACTGCTGCGGGATCTCGAAGAGTTCAAGGGCGAGGATCCCCTTGGCTTTCGAGACGCCATGATCGTCAGCCAGTCCGCCTACATCGAGGCGCTCATCGCGCGCTATTCAGGCGATGATGGGCTGCAGCGGCTTCGCGATGACCAATTGCCCTTCTACCGGCAGCAGGACGAGAAGGACACCATCGCCGCGCTCGAGACGATGACGCGCCAGGAGCTTGATCAAGTTCTCTCGGAGTTGCGAGCCATCCAGCAGCGGATCGTCAGCGCCATGCGACTCGACGATCCGGCCGCGACTCAGCGTTCCCTCGAGGCAATCGATAAGGAGATGCGCGGGGCGAAGTTCGGCCGTATTCTGCAGGCTTCCTCCGGCTTCACTTCTCGCACCTTTGAGGTGATGCACCGCGTCCGCAAGACGCTCGATGACCGCATCACGACGCTCAGGGGCCTCGCTGACGGCAGCGTCGATCCGCTGTCGCTGGCCAATGCCGCGTGCTGGTACATCCGCGCCAGCGTGCAGATCGAACAGGTCGATCCCGAAGCGCTGGCGTTGATTGATGCTCATGCCGCGAACGCCGATCCCAACGCCGAGGTTGATCCCAAACTCGCCGAGGCGCTCAGACGCGACGATGTTCGCGCCGTGCTGGAACGGCTGGCCGCCGCCGCGACCATCGAGCGCTGCGACTTCTCCTACGCCACGGGCAACTGGACGCGGTACTACCGGCCGTATCACGCGGGCGTGCTCGCATGCGGACGTCTGCTGGCGGTCGATGCGATGCGGCTCGTCGGCGAAGGCCAGCGCGATGAGGCCGTCGCGCGGTTGGCACAGTTGTTGCGACTGTCATCGGAGATCTCGCACGACGGCTGCATCGCCGGCAGCCTGACGGGCCACCGACTTTTCGAAAGCGCGGACCCTGTCATCGCATCGCTTGTAGAGCGCGGCCTGACCGACGATCAGATCACGGTCCTGCGCTCTGCGATGAAGCGCTTCAGCCGCGGCGATCCGTTTCACTACCAACCTTCGATCGCCTCGGTGCGCGAGAACGCTCGCGGGTGGCTGATGTGGCTGCTGCGCGGCGCGCCTTCGGCCGCCGAGCAGATCGCGGCCGGGCCGAGAGTGACCACGCAGCAGGAGACTGATGACGCCGACGCGATTCTGAACCGGTGCGATGCAGATCGCGTGCTGTCGCTGCTGGCCGCCTGCGAGGAACAGAGCATGCACTTCGGCCAGGTTCCGCACCCGATCCGGCCACCCATCGACGGTCTGTGGCCGATCTTCGATGTCGAGGCGCTCACGCGCTGCCGCGAGATGCTGCCGGCGGTGATTCAGTGGGCGAAGATGCATGCGATCAGCGCCCTGCCGCAGGCCGACCTGCCGGTGATCGCGCCGATCGAGGCCCGGGCCAGGCAGTCAATCGATGACTTCCGCGCCTGCCTGCGGCGACTGGGAATGAGCGCCATCGAGCCGCCAGCAACCACGCAGCCCTAGGTGACAATTCGGTCATTCGCACGGTTTTCGCGTGCGTGCACGAGCGGATCGCGGCCGGACGAGCCCGGCAATGAGTCAGCGGTATCATCCGAATTGGAGCGTGTGTGCGGCATGCGGCGGAGCAGGATCATCTTCATCGTCCTGATGCTGGCCATCGGCGGCCCCCTCAGCCCCCCCGCCGCGCCGGCGGCCTTGGCCCAGGAACCCCCCAGCGCTGCCGGCCCCACCGCGCCCGCTCCGCCCGCATCGACGACCCCCGCCGCGCCCGATCCCGCCAACGCCGCCACGCTGTATCGCAG
>DATKJG010000246.1:0-8235 GCA_035543215.1 Phycisphaerales bacterium
GGCTGGCTTGGCGCGACAGCGGCTCGAACAGGCCGCCGCACATCCGGCAGCGCTCGGACGCCGGCTGCGTGTCGCCGCAGTAGGGGCAGATCAGCACCTTGGTCTTGGTCGAGGACATTGGCTGCAGACAGATACGTTCGATCGGCTGAAATCAGGCGCAGGCAATCACCAGTTTAGACGCACTTGCGGGCACGGGCTGTCGCCACAGAAGCCTTGCGGACCATGTGCAATCGACCATTGCGCGTCACCGGTGTGTCGATGCGGCGGAAATGACCGATTTGACATTGATCGCCTGCCCGTGTTCGCTTATCGGCATGATGGACCGCCTCCTCAATCGTCTGACTGCCGCCGCCATGATGGCCGCGTCGGTTGCCTGCATTCATGGCTGTGAAGCGCCGCCGGGGGCCTCGAACGGCTCGCCAGCGCCGGCTCGGCCGCCTGCTACAGGCGCGCAGCCGGCTTCAAATGCCATTGTCATCGCTCCAACGCCCGAGACCATTGATGGGGGCAGACAGGAGCCCGTGGCCACGTTTGTCGACGCCCGCCCGGCCGCGATGGTCGACGGCAAGCCCGTGAACTGGGGCGACCTGCGCCCCATCCTGTCGGACCTCGCCGGGGCCGAGGCGTTGCGCGAGTACGTCCTCGATCGCAAACTCGCCGCTGCGCTGACCGAGCGCGGTATCAGCATCAGCGAGGACGACGTAGCCGCCGAGCGCAAGGCGCTGGTGGAAAGCCTCGATCCCGATCCGAACACGGCCATTCGCCTGCTGGATGAGCTGCGCGACAAGCAGAACCTCGGCAAGAAGCGCTTCGACCTGCTGCTGCGGCGCAACGCCGGCCTGCGTGCCATGGTGCGCGACGATGTGAAGATCGACGAGGACGCGCTGCGCGCCATGCACGACATGGTGCACGGACCCAAGCGCCAGGCCCGCATCATGCTGCTGCCGGACCTGACGACGGCGCAGGCGGCAATCAACCTCGTCAACAGCGGCGCGAGTTTCCCCGACACGGCGGTCGAGATGTCCACGGATTCCAGCGCTGCTCGCGGCGGACTGCTCGAGCCCATCAGCCAGTCGGATCCGAACTATCCCGAGGCCCTGCGCCAGACGATGTTTACGCTGAACACCGGCGCCATGTCCGGGCCGGTGCTAGTTGGCGACAAGTACGCCGTGGTCCTGGTGGTCAAGCGCATCGCCTCCGATGGTGTGGCCTTGGATGATGCGCGACCGGCCCTCGAGCGCATGGTGCGCATCAGCCAGGAGCGTCTGCTGATGGACCAGATGGCGCGGCGCGTCTCGCTCAACACGACCGTGACCGTGTTCGACGATGAGCTCAACGACAGTTGGCAGCGGGCCAGGCGAAAGTGAGGAACGCCCGTGCTGGCGCTGCAACTTGCAAGCGTTGATTTCACCTACCGGCCGCGCCGCCGCCAGCCGGCGCGGCACGCTTTGCGCAGCGTGACACTGGAGGTTCCCGGAGGGCAGACAGTCGCGCTGCTTGGGCCCAACGGATCGGGGAAATCGACGCTGCTTCGCATCATCACGGGCATGCTGCTGCCGGCATCCGGCCAGGCGCGCGTGTTCGAGCAATCGCCCTTCGAGGCGCGCGGCATGCTGGGCGTGGTGTTCCAGGATCCCGGCCTTGATCGCCACATGACGGTATGGGAGAACCTGCGCGATTCGGCGGCGCTGTATGGAGTCAATGCCAGCGAGGCGCGGTGCCGAACTGACGATCTGCTGCATGCGATGAGACTCTCCGATCGCCGCGATGCGCTGGTGAAGACGCTGTCAGGCGGATTGGCGCGGCGGGTCGATCTGTGCCGGGCGCTGCTCGCGCAGCCGCGGCTGCTGATCCTCGACGAGCCGACGACCGGGCTCGATCCCATCGCGCGGCGCGAGTTCATCGATCATGTCGAGTCGCGCCGCAGCCAATTGGGCGCCAATGGCCTGACGGTGCTGACGAGCACGCACCTAATCGATGAGGCGGAGCGCATGGAGCGCGTGCTGATGATGCACGAGGGCCGCATCGTCGCCGACGGCTCGCCGGCTGATCTGCGCAGGGGTCTGGGCGCACGACGAATCATCGCACACGACACAAACTGGACTCCTCCCCCGGGCGAACGCGATCGCTGGAAGCAATGGCCCGACGGCTGGCGGCGCGACCTGGAGCGCGAGGATGATGCGCCAGCCATCGCCGCGGAGTTGACGCGCGCGGGCGTGCCGTTCTCCATCGCGCCACCCACACTGGCCGATGCGTTCGAGCGCATCGCCGGCGCGCCACTGGAAGGTCGCGCCCTCGCACAGGAGGCGGCATGAGCGCGGCGCCCGCTCTTCCATCCGGACTGAATGTGGCAATGGTGATCGCGCGGCGCGACCTGACGCGCTTTCTGCGCCAACCTGCGCGGATCGCGGCGGCCATCGGCACGCCCCTGCTGCTATGGGTCTTCCTCGGAAGCGGCTTCGCGGGCTCGTTCCGGCCGGCCGGGCTGGGCGAGGTTTCGTACTCGGCGTTCATGCTGCCGGGCGCGATCACGCTGACGGCCGTGTTCGCCGCGATCTTCTCGAGCATTTCGATCATCGAGGACCGCAACGAAGGCTGGCTGCAGGCGGCCCTGGTGTCGCCCGCGCCGCGCTGGTCGATCGCGCTGGGCAAGATTCTCGGCTCATCGCTGCTGTCGTTCGTGCAAAGCGCCGTGATGCTGCTGGCGCTGCCATTGCTTCATCTGGAGGTGACGGCCTCAGCAGTGTTGCTGTCATTGCTGGCGCTGGCGTTGACGGCATTCGCGATGACCGCAATGGGATTCGTCTTTGCATGGCACAGCGAGACGACGGCGTCGTTTCACGCGGTGATGAACATCGTGTTCATGCCGATGTGGCTGCTCTCGGGCGCGTTCTTCCCGCCCACCGCGAATGCCGGCGGCGCCCGCATCCTCACCTATCTGATGCGCATCAATCCCCTGACGTGGTGCACGCAGGCGATACGCGAGCCGATCCTCGGCCACGATGCGCGACTGTGGCTGGGGCTGGCGGCGGCTTTCGCGCTGGCGATGTTCGTCGCGGCCCTGTTGACAGTCTCACGAAATCAGGCCCGGCGCGTCTAGCCCCGCCGCTCACGTCTTGAAGAACGTCCACGGGAACAGGCACATGAGCATCAGCACGACCACGGGCAGGAAGACGCTCGCCGCCGGCGGAATGCCGGGCATGTCCACCATCATGCCGATGGCCGAGCCCACCGTCGCGGGGATGGCCAGAAACGCCGCCTGAACGCTTTGCCGCAGCAGGTTGGCCGGCTCGCGCAGCAGGAAGCACGGCAGCGTCAGCCACAGCACCAGCAGGTTGATGAGCACTGATGAGAACCGCGAGTAGCGATACCGCAGCAGCGCATCGCGATCAGCGATATGCGAGGCCTGCAACATCTGGTTGATCTGGCTCAGGCTCAGCATCGAGGCGAACTGCGCATACTGCCGCACCAGCAGCACGTGCGGTGTGAGGTCGGTCACGAATCGCTCGATGCCTCGCTTGCGAATCACCTCAGCCCCGGAATCCTCGGGCTGCGAAGCGGGCACATCGCTCGAAAGCGTGACGACCGAACCATTACTGAGCAGCCACGACTTGTCTGCCTCGGACCACCGCGCGCTGTCGGCGGCGATGCGCCGCACCGTGCGGCCTTGAGCATCACGCTCCAGGTACGTTGGCAGCGTCAGCGTCTGGGTCTGTGGATTGAAATCCGGCGCCTGCAGGAGATGCCCGGCGCTGTCGGGGGTGAAGGCGATCTCGAAAGTCTGCAGCCCCTTCTCGCCGATGCGGCCGTGATCGCGCAGCAGCAACGGGGCCAGGCGCGGCAGGACCGCCTCCTGGTTGACCAGTTGCAGAACGCTCAGTACGAACACCGCGACGATGAACGGCATGGCCAGGCGATAGAGACTGACGCCCGAGGCCATGATGGCGGTCAGTTCGCGATGCCGCACCATCTGCGCGAGTGTGAAGCCCATCGCGCCCACGGCTGTGAGGCCGTTGAGATACGCGTAGAACTGGAAGAGCCGTGGCCCCTCGAAATCAAACGTGACAACCAGCAGACGCCATGCGATGCGCAGTCCGCCGGCCTGATCGCCCTCGATTTCACGGGCCGCGTCCACGAAGCGATCGAGGCTCAGGATCACGTCGATGGCGACGGCGAAGATGAACAGCAGCGCGAAGAGGATCGCGTAGTTCACAAAGAAGCGGGCAAGGATGTGGCGGTCGATGATCGACACGGGAACCCTCGATTTTCGAGATGCTAACGCATGCCGCCGCGTCGCGCAGGCTGCGAAATCTGCAGTTGCGGTGAGTGCGGGCGATAGTGCTTGGATGCACGTTCGTCCGGCCCTTGCGGCGAGCCCAGCGGCGCATGGAATTGCGTCGGAGCGATGGCGCGCACTCGCTCCACGCTGCCTCACCGTGATCGTGTTGGCACTGGCGGCGGCGCTTCCATGGATCAGTGCTGGCGATCACGCGCTGTATCCGCCTGATGAAGGGCGGTACGCATCAGCCTCGCAATCGATCGTGAGCGGCGGACACTGGCTGGTGCCGATGGTCGATGGTCGCGCGCATCTCACCAAGCCGCCGCTGGCGTACTGGCTGCAGTCGATCGCACTGCGATTGCTGGGGCACGATGAACTCGCAGTTCGATTGCCTTCGCTGATCGCATCAACCGCGCTGGTGATGCTCGTGTTCTTCGCTGGCCGGCGCTGGCGCGGCTGGCGTTTCGGGCTGTGTGCCGCAGCCGTGCTGTCAGTGATGCCGCTGCACGTGGTTGTCGGCCGCATGGCGATCACCGATCCGCTTCTGGCCGCGTGCTGGTTTATGGCCTTGCTGGGCGGGCTGTGGGCTGCGGAGTCAGGTCGAATCGCGCACGTGCTCCTGCTTTGGACAGGGATCGCGCTGGGTTTGATGGTGAAAGGCCCGCTGGCGCTGACCCCGCTTGCTGTCATCCTGGCCTGGTTGATTGTGAGCGGGCGATGGCGCGACATGCGCCGCCTGCATCCGATGGTCGGCCTTCCACTCGCGGTCGCGCCGCTGCTGATCTGGGCGGTGCTGGCGGCCCGCGCCTATCCCGAGGCGTGGACGCTGTGGCGCAGCCAGACGCTCGGCCGCATTGTCGGCGAAGTGGGAGCGAAGAGTCACTCGGAACCTCCCTGGTTCTACCTGCCGATCTTCATCGCCGGTCTGTTTCCGGCGACGGTAATGTTCCGGTTGCCGTGGCTGAATGTCTCGTGGCGTGGGAGCGTGCAAGCGATTCGGCGCGGCGACCAGACCGCGTTCTGGATCATCGCGATCATCGTGCCGTTGCTTTCTTTCATCGCGATGACCGGCAAGCTGGCGACGTACCTGCTGCCGCTGGCAGCGCCTGCGGCGATGCTTGCAGCCATTGCGGTCGAACGATGGATAAGCGGCGAAACTGACGTCCCGTCGGACGGATCGCGTCCGGCTGATTTCGTGCCTGCGCTGTCGATCGTCAACATCGTGCTGGCAGCGCTCGCGTTTGTCGCCTTGTTCTTCTGGCGGCGCGACATCGCGCCGCTGCCGCTGGCGCTCGCAGCGTTGGCGCTGGTCAGCATCGGCCTGTGGCGTCTTGCCGGCGGTCGCGTCGAGAGCCGAATCGCGTGGCTGGCGGCGGTCTGGCTGGCAGCCGTGGGGTCCTGGTGCGGCTTCTTCGAGTGCGAAGACACCATTCGCGCTCCAACAGACCAGGGTCAACTCGTCGAACGGCTGCGTCGCCTGACAGGCCACAATCATCTGCACGTGGCGATCTATGGGTTCCACGATCCGTGCATCGAGTTCTACGCAGCATCAGATGTCGAACAGATGCACGACGCGCCAGGGCTCGCACAACTGGCGGCCAGCGGCGACGACGCGCTGGTGCTTCTGGTCGATCCGGTCGACTGGGATCAACTCCTGCAGACGCGCCCGGACCTGCAGAGCATGTATACGCGCGTGGAAAGCCTTCGCCGCTGGTTCGACAAGCGCATGGACGTCTATCGCCCGGCGAGAGTCGTCGCGCTCTCGGGACCAATAAGTTAGTGCCGCGACAATCGAAGGTACGCCAGCACGATGATGCCGAGCATCATCGCGTTGCCGGACCACATGACAACCGGCGCGAAGGTGCGGCCGTCGCGCATCATCTGCTCGCCCGCGGAAATTGCGATCAGGTCGAGGACCGCAGGCAGAAACGCCAGCATGTAGATGGTGAGCGGCAGGCTGCCCTTGAGCCACATCGCCAGAAGCGCGCCCAAGAGCAGCAGCAGCGGCGCGGTGACCGACATGGCATAGCGATTGAGCAACCGCGCGGAGATCTCCCGCTGCAGATCGATGATCTCGCTCCTGAGCCGCCCGCTGCGCAGGCTGATGCCTTCGGATCGGCCAAATGATGCTGCCCGATCGAGCAGTTGCGGCGAGGAGAGTTGCAGGAGGTCGTCGGTCGAAACGCCTGCGACTGCCAGGCCGGGCACCGACAATTGCTCGCGCTCATTCACGCCGCCGATTCCCGGTCGCAGATCGTGCACTTCGTGGTGGCCGAGCACGAGATCAAATGTCGGCATGCCGAGCGTGGACCCGGGCGAAGGCGTGAGCGACGCGGAATCGGTGATGAACTCTCGCAGCACGTTCTTGCCCTCGGACTGGATGATCCTGATGCGTTCGCCGCGGCGCGTCGTGAACTGGCCCTGTGCCAGACCGCTGGCCTCAACCACGTACGTGCGCGGCCGCAGCACCGCAGCGCCGGCCTCAGTCGCGGGCGGCAGCGCCACCAGCTCTGCCCTGCCCTGGTCTCGCAACTGGATGTCGAGCGCCTGCCGGGCCTCCGTCTCACGCAGCGTCTCCGCCAGGTTCTGACGAGCCTCGATGACCTGGGCGAAGTCGTCGGGATTGCGGCGCAGGGCCAGCAGTTCGCTGCGGCTCTTGGCCTTGGGCTCATCGCGCAATACACCTGGCATGATGATGGCGCGCGAGGGCGTGATGGCTTCGAATCGCTGCAGATCGCCCGTCGTCGACTTGTAGGCCACCGTGTCGTACAGCGCGAGTTTGAGGATCGTCGCGCCCTCGCGGCGGTAGATGTCGACGACCGCGTTGTTGGCGGTAACATCGGTGATCACACGACCGTCGCCATCCAGTTCCGCCGCGGCCACGCGCAGCAGCCGCATGCGCGTCTCCGGTCCTTCCGCCCCGAGCGGCGAGTGCTCAACAAACATCTCGTCGGCGAAGATCTGCATGTCGCCGAGCTTGAACGGCTCGCCGTTGCGGATAGACGCCTGGAAGATCTTGGTCATGTCCTCGGCGATCATGCGCTCGATCAGCGACCAGAAGCGCGGAATCACCTCCTGCGTAAGGACGATCATGAAGGCCAGGAGCGCCAGGCCCAGCGCGATGATCGGGACGATGATGCGGCGATAACTCAGGCCGCTCACCGCCATCGCCTGGATTTCGTTGTCGGCCGTCATGCGGTGCAGGGCCAGCGTCGCGCCGAAGCCCGCCGCGAAGGGCAGCGCGAACTGCAGCATCGGCACGATCACCGCCAGCAGGTACTTGAATGTCTGCGACGCTTCCAGCAGCCGGTCGTTGGTCAGCGGCTTGATGGTCGCGCCGAACGCGATGACGGTCACCAGCACGCCCGCGGTCAGGCCGATGACGCGCAGCAGGTCCACCAGCATCATGCGATACAGCAGCCGGGGCATGGGCGAGCATGATACTCGCGCCGGCGCCTCCTGCTCAGGCAGGAATCGCGTGCCCGCCCATCGCGTCACCACGCCGCCACACGGCAATCTCCTCGTGCAACTCGATGCCGTGACGCTCGAACACACGCTTCTTCACCTGCCCAAGCAGATTCAGCACATCATCGGCGCTGGCGCCGGGCCGGGTCACGATGAAGTTTGCGTGCCGCTCGCTCACGGTGGCGCCTCCGACCGCGAGGCCCTTCAGTCCCGCCTCGTCGATCAGTTTCCCCGCCGCGACGCGCTGGCCGCTGACCGGATCGATGGGATTCTTGAAGGTGCAGCCCGCTGAGTTGTCGCCCAGAGGCTGCGTGCTCTTCTTGAAGGCAAAGATCTCCTTGACGCGCTCGCGCAGCGCAAGGGGATCAGTGGGCGTGAGAGTGAACGTCGCGGCGAGAATCAGCGGATCGGGAATGTTGGTGCCGCGGTATTCGAACTTCACCTCGCTGGCGGGATAGACGACCTTCTCGCCGCTGCGCGTCAGGCACGTG
>DATKJG010000247.1:0-2189 GCA_035543215.1 Phycisphaerales bacterium
ACTGACCGGCGGCATCGATCCCGGCGGTCCCGACGCCGGCCTGGCTGTGCTGCCGGTGAAGATGGGCGACTACACCTACAAGATCACCACCAGCAACGGCAAGACCACGAGCACGCACACCTATCACTTCAGTTACGCCATCCTTCATCTGCCGTACGCGAACGTGCCGAACCTGCTGATCCGGCCCGAAGGCATGTTCGACAGACTCGCGGGCGTGCTGGGTTTCGATGACATCGATTTCGAGTCGGCCGAGTTCAGCCGCAAGTTCCACGTCAAGAGCGGCGACAAGAAGTTTGCCTACGACGTGTGCCACCCGCGCATGATGGAGTTCCTGATGCAGGGCCGCCCCCCCACCATTGACATCGAGCATGGCCGCTGCTGCCTGTTCTCGGGCGGAAAGCGCTGGGAGCCGGCGGAGTTCAGGCAGGCGCTGTCGTGGGCCAATGCGTTCTTCGAACAGTGGCCGGAACATGTTGTGAAGCAGTTATCTTGATAGTGGCACAGGCGTCTCGCCTGTTCCGTCAAAGCCCGGGCGAGACGCCCGGGCCACCAACACCATGGAACCTGGCGTCATCATCATCCTCATCATCATCGGCGCGGTCGTGCTGTTGCCGCTGATCTGGCTTATCGCCAACTTCAACCGCTTCGCGCGGCTGCGCCAGCACATTCGCGAATCGTGGAGCGACATCGATGTGGAGATGAAGCGCCGCTACGACCTGATTCCCAACCTCGTCAATACCGTCAAGGGCTACGCGGCCCACGAGAAGGATGTGCTGGAGCGCGTCGTCGCTTTGCGCAACAAGGCCGCCGACAATCACGGTTCGGCGGCGGAGCAGGCGGTGGATGAATCGGCTCTGATGGTCGGCATGAAGCAGCTGTTCGCCGTCGTCGAGCGCTATCCCGAGTTGAAGGCGAACGCGAATTTCCTGGCGCTGCAGAAGGAACTCGCGAACACCGAGGATCGCATCGCGGCGTCGCGCCGCTTCTTCAACGGCAACGTGCGCGAGATGAACCAGTTGTGCCAGTCGTTTCCCACGAACCTGATCGCTTCGTGGTTTGGCTTCCGCACCGAGACGTTCTTCGAGCTCTCGAGCGAAGCGGAACGCGTCGTGCCGCGCGTCGAAATGTGAATGCCCGATCCTCGACGCCCATGCATTGCAATGCATGGGCGTCACGTGCATTGACAGCAACTCGTACCGGGCGGTGGCGGTATGCTGTGGTGCCACTCACATCGAGGACTCGCATCATGCTTATGAACCGCTTGTTCGCGCCTCTTGCCCTCGCCGTCGCTTGCATCGTCGCCTCGAATGCGCTCGCGCAGAAGGTTGCCGCTCCCCCCACGATGGAGCAGTTCCTCAAGATCCGCGCGCCGAACATGCCCGACCTCGCGCCCGATGGCACGCTCTACGTGCGCGACTGGCCCGATGGCGTGCAGCACCTGTACAGCCGCGCACCGGGCTCGCACGCCAATGCGCCCTACAAGCGCCTCACTGACGGCTCGAAGTTCAAGGATGGCATCGGCGGCTTCAGCATCTCGCCCGATGGCAAGCACGTCATCATCTCCGCCGCGCCCGGCGGCAACGAGCAGTTCCAGTTGTACGACCTCGACCCGGCCACGGGCGAGATCAAGGACCTGCTCATCGATCCCAGCGTTGTGTACTCGCTCAACGCGTGGCTGCGCGATTCCTCGGGCTTCCTTTACTCCGCCAACGACACGTCGCCCGCCGACTTCCACCTCTATCGATATGACTTCAACGGGGGCAAGCGAACGAAACTCCTGGGCAAGGCCGGCAGTTGGCAGGTCGCCGATGTCTCCGCTGACGGCAATCGCGCCCTCGTCAACGAGTACTTCTCGGCCTCCAACTCCAACGCCTATGAGCTCGACTGCGCGACGGGCAACCTGACGAAACTCAACGTCGGGCCCGATCAGACATCCAACACCGCGATGGCGTATCTGCCAGGCGACAAGGCCGTCACGCTCATCTCGGACAGCGAGGAAGGACTCCTTCGGATGTTCACTCGTACGCTGCCCGATGGCAAGCCGAGCAAGCCGCTGCCCGATCTCGACAAGTACGACATCGAGGGCGGCGCGTTGAACCGCGCCCGCACGCTTGCTGCGATCTCGTACAACGAAGGCGGCTACTCCAGCATGCGCGTGGTGGAACTGCCATCGTTCAAACCGGTCGAGA
>DATKJG010000248.1:0-4605 GCA_035543215.1 Phycisphaerales bacterium
GTCGACAACGATGCTGAGAATGAGCGTGCAGGCGCGGGCGAAGAGCAGTGGTCGATCGACGATGAGGCGAGGCTCTCCCAGACGTCGATGCTGTTTGACGCCGGCGAAGGCGCAATCGCGCCTGTTGAGGCTGCCGAGGCAACGGTCTCAAAAGAGGAAGTGAGTGATGCGGAGATCGCCAGGCCGGTTGAGCTACCCGATGAATCCGCGGAGGCGACTGCGGCAGCGAGCAGACATCGAAAGGACCGCGCGGCGAGGTCTCGGAAGCCGCGGACGATGTCCGAGCGTGACGGTGCTGAGGGTTCTTCGGCCGATGCTGGCGCCAGGGCGGAGGATGTCGAGCCGCCGGTCATTTCAGTTCCCAGGAATCGGCCCGCAAAGCGGCTAGTCGAGCGCAAGCCGAAGCGGAAGGCCGCGGCGGCGTCAGACGATGCCACAGCCATCCCGTTCCTTCGCTATCGCGGCGATGTCGATGATGATGACGGTGAGAGCAGCGAGCCAGAAGACGACGGGACGGCGATGGCTGTCGATCAAGCCGCGGATTCGATCGACGCGGAGCATGCATCAGCCGGTGACGCCGATGAGGGAGACGGCGCCGCTGATGGCGACTCCGTGAAGTGACGGACGTCCATTGTCAAGGCCGAATCTGCACACTCAGGAGTGATGCGAGGCAATCTGACTTGGCGCGACACGCCGCCAAGTCGTACGCTCTGCGGCCGACGTGCCACGCACACCCGACAACGTGAGCGATGCGACGCTCAGGCTGCTTCTGGCCGACGGTCTTGGCCCGATCACCCTGCGCAAACTGCGCGGGCGCTTCGGTGGCGATGATGAGACAATCGTTAACGCCAAGGCAAGCGCGCTCGAGCAGATCGAAGGCATCGCACAGAAACTGGCTGAATCGCTGAAGCGCGCGTTCGAGGCGTCGGATGTCGATGCCGAGCGGAAGGCGATGCGCGAGCGCGGCGCGATGCTTGTGCTGATCGATGATCCCGACTATCCGCCGCTGCTGAAGTCGATCGCCGATGCTCCGGCTGCGCTGTGGTTGCGCGGTTCGCTCGATCTAGCGAGAGATCGCCTGGCGGTCGCGATCGTCGGATCGCGCAAGTGCAGCGCCTATGGCCGTGAGCAGGCGAGCCGATTCGGGTCGCTCCTGGCGCAGAGCGGATTGACCATCGTCAGCGGCGGGGCGCTGGGCATCGATGGCGAGGCGCATCGCGCGGCCTTGCGCGTCGCCGGCCGCACGATCGTCGTCGCGGGCTGCGGCCTGAACACGCACTATCCCCCGGAGCATGCGGAACTGTTCGAGCGCATCGTGAACGAGAACGCCGTTGGCGGCGGGGGTGGGGGGGCGCTCGTGAGCGAGTTCCCGATGAACACGCCGCCAGCGGCAGGCAACTTCCCGCGGCGCAATCGCATCATCTCCGGCGTGAGCCTGGGCGTTGTCGTGATCGAGGCGGCGCTGCGTTCCGGCGCACTCATCACCGCGCGCCTCGCCGCTGAAGAGCACCATCGCGAAGCCATGGCTCTTCCCGGCCGCGTCGATTCGCCTGCATCCGCCGGCTGTCTCAAGGCGATCCGCGAAGGCTGGGCCGCCCTGGTGACCTCGCACTCCGAGGTGCTCGAACAACTCGATGCCTCGGACCAGATCGTGCGCGGCGCGCTGGAAGCCTCGGGCGTCGAAGGCGCGAAGTCGGCCGCCACGCTGTTCGATGGCAACCTCACGCCCGGGCAGCAGGCGATCGTGGAAGCGCTGCAGGAAGATGGCGAGGCCGAGGCCTCCCAGCCATTGATGGCCGAGCAGATTTCGGCCCGCACGCAACTGCCCCTGCAGCAGATCATGGCCGACCTGACCTTGCTGCAGATCCGCGGCCGCGTGACGAAGGACTGGAGCGGTCGCGTGCGGCTCAAGCGAGCTGGGCGATAGAGCGCTTACGGCTCCGCCATCTTCGCCAGCCGCTTGAGTTCCATCTCGATCTTGTCGCCCGGCTTGATCTTGAGTCGCTCAACGGTTCCTGCCTGCAGTTCGATGGCGAACTGGGCCGGACGGCGGCTGTCGTAGCGCGGCAGGCGATTGTCGTACGCCGCCTCGCTTTCACCGGCGCGATGCGGGGGGGCCGACAGCATGCGGTGCGTCGCCACCACCACGCCCTTGTCGCTGATGAAGACGATGTCCATCTCGATCGGGCAGTTCTTCATCCAGTAACTGAGCACCTGCGGCCAGGGATAGATGAAGAGCATGCCGCCGTGGTCATCGATGTGATCGCGATGCATCAGGCCCAGTTCGCGGGCCTCGGCCGTGACGGCGAGTTCGAGATCGAACTCCTCGCCGCCGAGCGTGAGCTTCTCCGTGGCCGGTTTGGTGGCGGGCTGCGTGCCGGGCTGAGTCGTGGGGCGCGTGGCAGGCGCGGTGCTGGGCTTCGGAGGAGCGATTGCCAGGCTCGTCGCCGCCGTGCAGCACAGGCCCAGTGCGAAGATCAGCCGTCGTGGGGACTTTCTCGTTTCAGCATTCCGCAACATGCCATCAGGATACCGCGCCGTCACCGGGACTCTATCCGCAAAAACGAGCCCGGCTGCACATGCGATGCAGCCGGGTGGACCATGGGAAGCAAGTCTCAATAGAAAGGAAGGTGGAGTCGAATGAAGCGGATCAACGGCGACGGCGTCGGCCCGTGCCGACGATCCCCGCAGCCCCCAGCAGGGCCACCGCGCCGGGAGCCGGCGCTGGGGCTGAGTTCCACGCAACGACCATCGCATCGGGAGTGCCGGCCGAAGGCGTGTAGATCGCGGCCGCAGACCACGACGCGGTGAAATTGTTGACGCCGTTGCTCACATTGCTGGCAATGTTCGGACCGATGCCCGCGGTGCCGGAGAAGATCGCGATCGATCCCGGCGCGATGTTCTCAGAGAGGCCGGTGACGCTGATGGTGCCGGTCTCCGTCGCGAAGCCGACGTAGTTGAAGAGGCTGAAGTCAACAAGCAGCGCGTTGTCGTAGCCGGGCGCCGCGGCAGGACTGGCGAGCAGGAACGACCCGTACCACATGCTGGTGAAGATGCTCGGTGATCCGCCGTAGGTGTGCGGCACGACGGCGTTGCCCACCAGGCTCCAGCCCACGCCTGTGTGTGTGATCGTGGCAGTAAGCGGTGTGCCGTTGAGGCTTGCGTCAGCCGAGGATGCGAACGCGCCGGCAGAGGCGACGGCAAGGGCGGCGATGATGTTGCGGGTCTGCATCGTGGAAGTCCGTATCTGGAGTTGGTCGTCACGAGCGGCCGAGTGCGGCGCTCGATGCAAGCCTGCGCGATACCGTTCAATCCGGCTGCGCCACGACCCGTGCGACGCGATGAATGAGCCTCTCGGACCTGCACGGCTGATCGCTCTTGCCTGTCTTTACGCGCCGTCGCGCGGGAATGACGGCCGCCGCGTCGCATCGCGCTCAGATACACTTCCCTCGAGATGGCCGGCACATCGCTCCAAGTCGCTGAGGCCCTGTTCATCGCCGAGACGCTGCGCGCCGAGGCCGGGGCCGTCACGCGCATCGCCGAGCGGCTGGAGACTTCGACCACGGCATCGTCCGAGTACGCGACGTGGCAGAACGCCTTGGATCTTCTGGATCGTTGCGATGGTCACGTCGTCGTTGCAGGTATGGGCAAGTCGGGCCTTGTGGGCGAGAAGATCTCCGCGACCTTCTCCAGCCTTGGACAGCCCTCGCACGTGCTGCATCCCGCCGAGGCGCTGCATGGCGATCTCGGCTCGGTTCGCCGGCAGGACGTCGCGCTGCTGCTGTCGTACAGCGGCCGGACGGAAGAGGTCGTCAACCTCGCGGCCATCCTGCGGGCTGACGGCATTCCGCGCATCGGCATCTCGTCCGATCACAGGTCCGAATTGGCCACACTGTGCGATGTTCACATCGCGCTGGGTGATATCACCGAAGCGTGCCCCCTCAATCTCGCGCCCACGGCCTCGACCACGGCAATGCTTGCGGTGGGCGATGCGCTGGCGCTGGCGTTATCGCGCCGTCGCGACTTCAAGGAAGACGATTTCCACAAGCATCATCCCGGCGGGATGCTCGGAGCGGGACTGCGCAAGGTCACCGAGGCCCTGCGCTTCCGCGTGGGCGAGAACCTGCCGGTGGTTCCCGAGTCGGCGACCGTGCGGGCCGCATGCGAAGCGACCGGCGGCAACCGCCGGGCCGGCGCAATTCTTGTCGTCGACAGCCAGCAACGTCTCGCAGGCATCTTCACAGACGGCGACCTGCGCAGGCTGATGCTGAAGGATGCGCGCGGCATGGACAAGGCGATCGGCGAAGTCATGACGCCGCGGCCGCAGCATCTGACTGTGGACGATCTCGTGCGCGACGCGGTGCGCCTGGTGCGCGAGCGAAGGCTGGACGAGATTCCCGTCCTCGATCACGACGGCCGGCCGGTCGGCCTGGTGGATGTGCAGGACCTGATCGCGATGAAGGTCGTGAGCGAGTAATCCGCAAATGTGATCCAAGGAGGAAGTGGATTCGATGATTGCCTCACTGTCGGTCCTGTTGACTGCGGCCGCGTTGCATGTCGCGGGCGATGATCCGGCGACGATTCTGAAGGCAGGCGCTGAGGCGT
>DATKJG010000249.1:0-3257 GCA_035543215.1 Phycisphaerales bacterium
CGTCGAACCGACCTGCCACGTGCCGTGGCCGCCCATCGAGTGGCCGGTGAGATAGATGCGCTGCGGATCGTGCGCGAGATCGCTCTTCGCGATGTCGAGGACCTCCATGGCATCGATGCGGCCCCAATCCTCCCAGTCGAATCCGAAGGGCCGGCGATTCGTGGGCGCCACGATGTGGGCCCACTCCTTGCTCTCGTACGCGGCGGCCTGGCCGCGGGCTTCAACGCCCGCGCCGTGCAGGGTGAGGATCAAGCCGTTGTCCGGAGCGCCCTTGAGCGCCGGCCGCACCGCGAAGTACTGCACGCTGCCGTCGATGTCGCTGACAAACGTGCGCTTCTGGAGTGACAGCGCGTCGACGACCGCAAGTTCGACCTCGAGTGGCTCGAAGAGCTGCGCGCGATCTCCCACGCTCGGGCCAAGCATGACGATCCGCACGCGAACGGACGATGTCCCCGCATCGGCATCGCGCGGAAGCCGCGGAATGCGAATCGGAACCTTGCGCGCGCTCATCGCTGGAATCGGCGGGACATCGTCGACGCTGGCCATGCCGCCGGCATGTTCGCATGTGATCGTCAATGGCTTGAACGATGCGCCGGTGGCATTGACAACGACCACGCCGCCCCAGCATTCCTGATCCGAACCGCGCGCGAGGTCGGGAAGCGTCGCATCCGTCGATCGCAGGGCAATCGGGTCGCCAAGTTCGACGAGTTCCGCCTTCACAGCGCCGCGCGGACATTGCAACAGGATCTCGTTCACGCCCTTGCGGAGTTTCACAGGCAGCGACACGATGCCATTGGCGTAGGGATCGCCCGCGCGCGGCTCGCCGTTGATGTACGCCATGCCGTGACCGCTGGCGTTGAGCAGCATGATCTTGTCTTCATCGCTCTCAACCACCCACAGCGCGTAGCCGGCGCGTGTGCTCTGGGCGGGCAGCGTGCCATCGTTTCCCGCCTCGGCCTCGCTCCAGGCGCGCGTCGAGCCGTCTCCCAGCGTGATTTCGTCTCCGGCCTTCGGTGTCTTCCACTGACCGGTGACGATCAGTCGCTGCACCGCATCCACGGCGGCGGAGCTGCGGCCTCCCCCGCCGCCCGCCCGCTCGATCACCAGCGCCTTGGTCATGGGGATGCGCTCGAGCGTCGCATCGCCCAGCACGCCTTGGCCACATGCACCGTGCGAAAGCGCCAGCCAGACCGCGGCGACAACGAGGACAATCGCTCGTTTCATTGACATGCAAGCAGCCTACGGCGCGATGCATCTTTCAACCAGCCGGCGCAATGCCGTAAGATGGCCCTTCGCCTCTGCGGAGACCAATCGGTGCGCCCACGCTTCCTTCGTTCGTTCGTTGTCGCGGCACTTGGATCATGCCTTGTGGCCGCTTCCGCATCCGCCCAGGACCAGCCGCTGGCCATCACCGGCGCGCACATCATTCCCATCGCGGGCGAACCGATCGACGGCGGAACGCTCATCGTGCACAAGGGCAGGATCGTCGCCGTCGGACCGGCCGCATCGGTGCAGGTTCCGCAAGGAGCGCAGACGATCGACGCCCGCGGCAAGACCATTATGCCCGGCCTGGTCGATACGCATTCGCATATCGGCGGCATCGGCGGGGCGGATGGCAGCGCGCCCCTGCAGCCTGATGTGCGCATCTATGACTCGCTCAATGTGCGCGATTCGGGTTTCATGCGCGTCCGGGCAGGCGGCATCACCACCATAAACATCATGCCCGGCTCGGGCCACCTGCTCAGCGGCCAGACGATCTACGTCAAGCCGCGCCGCCCCGCAGGCACGATCGAGGACATGTTCATCCTCGACGCTGACGGCAAGCCGATGGGCGGATTGAAGATGGCCAACGGCACCAACCCGCAGGGCGATCCGCCGTTTCCCGGCACGCGCGGCAAGGCGGCGGCCCTCGTGCGCCAGCAGTTCATCAAGGCCCAGGAGTATCGCGACAAGGTTCGCCGCGCCCGCGAAAGCGGCGATCCCGACAAGATGCCGCCGCGCGACATCGGCCTGGAGGCCCTGGTCGAAGTGCTCGACGGCACGCGCATCGTGCATCATCACACGCATCGGGCTGACGACATCATCACCGTCCTGCGCCTGCGCGAGGAATTCGGCTTCCGTGTCGTGCTGCACCACGTCAGCGAGGCGTGGAAGGTCGCCGACCAGATCGCCGCCGCCAAAGTTCCGTGCTCGATGATCCTCGTCGATTCGCCCGGCGGCAAACTCGAAGCGGCGGAACTCACGTTCAAAACCGCGCCCATCCTCGAGCAGGCCGGCGTGCTGACCGCCTTCCACACCGATGACTGGATCACCGACAGCCGTCTGTGGCTACGGATGGCGGCACTGGGCGTGCGCGCCGGAATGAGCCGCAAGGCCGCGCTCGAATCGCTCACGATCAACCCGGCGAAGATGCTCGACCTCCATTCGCGAATCGGTTCGCTGGAAGCCGGCAAGGATGCGGACTTCATCGTGCTCTCGGGCGATCCGCTGAGCGTGTACACGCACGTTGAGCAGACATGGATCGAAGGCGTCAAGGTCTTCGATCGCGGCGACGAGAAGGATCGCCTGTACGCCACGGGCGGCTTCGGCGCCGGTCACGATCAATCCCCCTATTTCTGCTGCTTCGATCACGCGCACGCGCTCGGCCTGCAGACAGGAGGCGACTGAACATGCTTGGACCATTCTCGAGCCGTACCTTGGTGCGAATCGCGCTCGCCATCGCCTGTGGTTTCGCGCCGAGCGCCGTCGCGCAGAACATCGCCATCAAGGGCAAGACCATTCACACGATGGCCGGCGAGCCGATCACCGATGGCGTCGTGATCATCCGCGATGGCAAGATCGCCGCGCTCGGCCCGGCTGCCGCCACGCCCATTCCCGACGGCCTCGCCGTGCGCGAGGCGAATGTTGTCACGCCCGGCCTGATCGACGCGCACGGTACGGTTGGCGTCAGCGGCCTGTACAACTCGCCGCACGACCAGGACCAGATCGACCACAGCGGGCCGGTGCAGCCCGAACTCCGTGCCATCGACGCCTACAACCCCAACGACAAGCTCGTCGAATACCTGCGCGGCTTCGGCATCACGACCGTGCACACAGGCCACGCGCCCGGCGAACTCATTTCCGGCCAGACGTGCATCGTCAAGACGCGCGGCACGACCATCGAGCAGGCGGCCATCAACCCGCAGGCCATGGTCGCCGTCACGCTCACCGAAGCCGCCCATCACAGCGACAAGTCCTCACCCGGCACGCGCGGCAAG
>DATKJG010000250.1:0-3055 GCA_035543215.1 Phycisphaerales bacterium
CGGCGCTGGATTCGAAGAATGCGAATGCGACGGCACGGTTGGCGCGCGAGATCAGTCTCGCGCATGCAGCGCCGGGCGCAAACGGAGGCGCACGAGGATCGCGACAGACCGGCTCGAGCAAGTCTGCCGGAGCCGCGAAGCGCCCTGCACAGGTTGTCGGCATCACCGGCGCGCCGGGGGCCGGCAAGAGCACGCTGACGGCGTCGATGTGCGCTGAGTCCGTCCGCCGCGGGTGGAAAATGGCCGTCGTCGCGTTCGATCCGATGTCGCCCATCACCTCCGGTGCGCTGCTGGGCGATCGCTTGCGCGTCGATTTCAACAGCGTGGACGAAAACGTCTTCTATCGCTCGCTGGCGATCGTCGGCGAGGATTACTCGACGCTGCCAGCGATCATCGACCTGATCGGCGCGGCCGGCTTCGACAAACTCATGATCGAAACCGTCGGTGCGGGGCAGAACGACGTCGCGATCCGCAATTTCGTCGATCGCACGGCGGTGGTGGTTGTGCCGGGCATGGGCGATGCGGTGCAGATGGACAAGGCAGGCATCCTCGAGATCGCCGACGTATTTGTAGTGAACAAGGCCGACTTCCCCGGCGAGAACAAACTCGTGCGCGAGTTGCGCGATGTCGCCACCGGCCGGGCGATTTTCGAGACGATCGCGACGCAGGGCCAGGGCGTGGTTGAACTTCTCGACGGGCTGTTTCATTGACGAAGCGCAAAGCCCCCGCATGGCCATGCGTTGGAGTTGATGCATACGATCCCGACTTTCCACCGATCGTCTCGCGAAGGAAAGCCGCTCATGACCTGGATCGTCCTCGGCAACTGTCTGCTCATCATTCTCGCCCGCATCTGCGATGTGTCGCTGGGCACGTTGCGAACCGTGTGCGTGATCAACGGCCGCAAGAACCTCGCGTGGTGCCTGGGGTTCTGCGAGGTCCTGGTGTGGGTCATGGTGGTGTCACGCGTGATCGCCAACCTCAACATACCGGCGTACGCGATCGCGTACGCTGTCGGCGCGGCAACAGGCTCATGGGTGGGCATCACGGTCGAGCAGCGCATCGCCTTCGGCGAGCAGGTCGTGCGCATCTTCAGCCGCAAGGGCCGCGAGATCGCGGCGCAATTGCGCGACAAGGGCTGGCGCGTGACCGAGATCGACGGCCGCGGACGCGATGGCCACGTGGAACTGCTGTTTATCGAGGTGCCGCGCAAGGCGGCGATGCACGTGGCCCAGATCGCGCGCGGCCTCGACCCGCAGTGCTATTTCGTGGTGGATGACATCCGCATGACCTCCGGCGCGATGGTGCGGCATTACGTGCCCACGGGCTGGCGGGCTGCGACGCAGAAGAAATAGATTCGCCAGAGGTCAAAAAGCTGAAACGCTGCAGCGCCGCGACGTAGAAGTGCATGCTGTCCCGATGCGCGCCGCCAGTTGGGCTTGCGTCTTGGCGCTTCGGCGTGCGAAACTGCCGCTCGTGTATTCCCAAGTACGTCGAACGCAACAGGAGATCGCTGTCATGCACCTGCCTTCGCGCTTGCGCGCCATCGTTGGCTTCATCGTTCTGCTTGCAGTGTCATCGCTCGCGAACGCCGCGCCGCCATCGGACGCCGAGGTGCTGTCCAAGGTTGACGCGATCGCGGCCGACTATCTCACCAGACCCAGCGCCGTCGGCCTTTCCATCGGCGTGGCGCGCAAGGGGCAGGTGATCGTGGCCAAGGGCTATGGCCTGGCCGACGCCGAGTTCGGCGTGCCCGCCGACAAGGACACGATGTTCCGCATCGGTTCGGTGACCAAGCAGTACACCGCGGCGGCGATCATGCGCCTCGTCGAGCAGGGCAAGATCAGTCTCACCGATGATCTGGCCAAGTACATTCCGGAGTTCCCCACGCAGGGCAACACGGTCACCATCTACAACCTGCTCAACCACAGTTCGGGCATTCCGAGTTACACCGACATCGGCGAGGAGTGGGTGAAGGTGCAGCCACTCGAACTCACGCACGAGCAGATGCTCGCGTTGGTGAAGGACAAGCCCTTCGATTTCAAGCCGGGCGAGAAGTGGGCCTACAACAACACCGCGTACTACATGCTGGGCATGATCATCGAGAAGGTAAGCGGCAAGACCTACGCCGAATACCTTCAGGAGGAGTTCTTCACTCCGCTCAAACTGGAGCGCACGCGTTACGACTCCAACAGCGAGTTGATGAAAAATCGCGCGCAGGGCTACTCGATGCGGCAGGGCAAACTCGTGAACGACAAGCCGCTGGGCATGAGCCAGCCATATGCGGCCGGTTCATTGATATCGACCGGCGAGGACCTCGTGAAATGGTCCATGGCACTGAGCAGCGGCAAAGTCGTCAAGCCCGAGTCGTACAAGATGATGACCACGCCCTTCATCACGCTCGACGGCGAGAACACTCATTACGGCTTCGGGCTGGGCATCGACGACTGGGAGGGCCGCAGGTGCATTCGCCATGGCGGCGGCATCATGGGATTCAACTCCATGCTCATGTGGCTGCCCGAAGAGGATGTGCACATCGCGGTGATCTCCAACGGCGAGCCGCTGCCTTCGGGACGGATCGCCAACGAGATCGCGCGGGCGGCCATGGGCATCGAGAAGGTTGCCGCAAAGAACGAGCCGATCACGCCCGACGTCATGACGAAGATCGTCGGCAACTACCGCATGGAACAGATCGGCATGGACGTGAAGATCTGGGAGGACGCCGGCAAGGCCATGCTGCAGGCCTCGGGCGAAGGCCAAGGCGCGTTCGCCATCCAGTGGCAAGGGCCGGACGTCAACGGCGGCAACGAATTCCGCGCTTCATTCGACACCGAAGTCAAGATGCTCTTTGCCGACGACGGCCAGTCGTTCACGCTGTTCCAGGGCGGCGGGCAGGCGGTGGCGAAGCGCGTGAAGTGATGACGTCACGCACGCGGCGCAGGATGCACCAACACTATTTCACATACGGCACACTGCCGCCCGAGACCTTGTCCACGCGAATCGCTTCCGGCGCCTCGAAGCCCTTTGCGCCGGCGAGCGCCACGGCTTCGTCCTCATC
>DATKJG010000251.1:0-6107 GCA_035543215.1 Phycisphaerales bacterium
TCAGCGCGAATCTGCGCGATGCGCGACTGAATGTCCTTGGTTGAGCCCGCGCCTTCAACGATCGTCGTGTTGTCAGAGTCGATGGTGATCTTCTTCGACTGGCCGAGCTGCTGAATGGTGATCTTGTCGAGTTCGATCCCCAGATCCTTCATGATGGGCTCAGCCCCGGTGAGCACAGCGATGTCTTCCAACATGGCCTTGCGGCGGTCGCCATAGCCCGGCGCCTTCACCGCACACACCTGAAGCACGCCGCGCAACTTGTTGATGACCAGCGTGCTCAGCGCCTCGCCAGTGACGTCCTCGGCGATGATCAGCAGCGGCTTCTTGGTTTCCATCACCTTCTCGAGGAAGGGAACGAGCTTGGTCACGCTGTCGATTTTGTCCTCATAGATCAGCACCAGCGGCTTGTTGAGTTCGACTTCCATCTCGTCCACGTTGGTGACGAAGTTGGGGCTGAGGTAGCCGCGATCGAACTGCATGCCTTCCACGACATCGACGAAGGTCTCCAGGCCCTTGCCCTCTTCGACGGTGATGACGCCGTCCTTGCCCACCTTCTCGAAGGCCTCAGCCATGATCTTGCCGATCGACGCGTCGTTGTTGGCGGAGATGGTGGCGACCGCGGCGATGCCGCCATTGACCGACGACACCGGCTTGCTCATCGCCTTGATCTCTTCGACGACCGCCTCGACAGCCTTGTGCATGCCGCGGACGAGAGCATTGGCGTCGGTTCCGGCAGTGACGTGCTTGAGGCCGGCCTTGAACAGCGCCTCGGCGAGCACGGTCGCGGTCGTTGTGCCGTCGCCTGCATCTTCCGAAGTCTTGCTCGCCGCCTGCTTGACGAGTTGCGCGCCCATGTTCTCGACCTTGTCGCGCAGTTCGATCTCCTCGGCGACGGTCACGCCGTCCTTGGTCACGGTCGGCCCGCCCCAGGACTTGTCGAGCACGGCGTTGCGACCGCGCGGCCCGAGCGTTGACGCGACAGCGGCGGCGAGCTTCTGAACGCCGGCGAGCAGAGCTTTGCGGGCGTCAACGTCAAACGCCAGTTCCTTCACAGCCATGAACGACTCTCCTCGAAGAGAAAAATGAATGCCTGCATCATCCGACAGCCATGGCGCAGCCACGGCGGATGCCGGGAGCTGTGGGAGTATGTTCAAATGCCGCGCCGTTGGTCGCAGGGCGACAGATCATCCTAAACACTGCTGCGACAGATGTTTGCGCCAAGGCATGCGCCGTGCTCCGCCCGCGCTCTCATGCCAGAGCCAGCCAACGCGCCCGCGCGAGCCTGCCAAGGTGGCAGGCATATCTCGACGACCGGATCAACCCCCGTACGTTCAGTCCTCGCGGTCCGGCAGCCACGTTTCGTTGGGTATTCGCGGCAGCAGCACTTCATCCAGTGCCGGTGGGGGCCGCCGCAGCGCCCGGCGGATCGACCAGGCGTTCACGACCAGATACGCCAGACCGATCAGAACCATCAGCATGCTGCTGGCGGTCAGCACGCGGCCGATCGTATGCACGCCATAGCGCCAGGACCCGGGAAACCATTCAAAGCGCGTCAGTTGGGCGATCACCGCTCCGATGACGGCCGCGGCAATGGCCGGCATGATCAGGCCGACGCTCTGCCGCCCACCCTGCATCCGCCGATACTCGCGGCTGCGCTGGCCAATGACATGAAACGCGCCGCGCAGGCCATACAGCCCGATGATCGCGAACACGCCAGCCGCAATGGCCAGAACAAGTCGCGGATGCCGCTGCGAATCGGCCTGCGTCTCGCTCAAGCGCGCCAGCATGGATGCGCACGCGATCCACCCGCCGTAGCCCACGAGCACGCGCCAGATGTCATCCCAGACCGGGCCATGCGGCTCGCTGCCGCGCGGCGGCGCCAGCGACCACACCGCCCAGCCGCCAGCGATCAGCAGCAGCAGCGCGTACTGCCAGTCAAGCGACGGCAGCCGGTCCCACCAATGAATGTTGCCAGCCCGCGCGCCGCCGCGCTGAAGCTCGCTTAGCGCGCCGGCGATCTCCGGCACAACCATCAGCAAGGCGCCGATGAACATGCACACGGTCAGGAGCACGAGTGCGTTGCCCACCGCCACCGGGTTGCGCAGCGACGGCAGGCGGCTGGAGGTCGGATCGACCGTGTGCACAACGGTCATCCAGATGTCCAGCCCACATTCCGGGCAGCGGCTGGAGGCATCGAGCCCGCGCAGGTCGTAACCGCAGTTGCGGCAGTGCATGGACGCGGACACCGTCGCATGGGCCCAGCGCCGCGGCACCAGCGTGTCGAATGTGTCGGCCGGATCAGGTGAAAGGCGAGGGACGTGCACGCAAAACAACGCTTCCGAAGCGCGCTCCCCACATCATGCATCGTACTGCGCTGGCGAACACAGAGAGAGGTCCCCCAGCGGGCAAACCGTGCAGGCGGACGCAAATCGTCTGGCTTTCCATCACGCCGCAACCGTTATACTCGGACTTCCCATGGACACTCAGGCCATTCAACGATTGCGCGACAACATCACCTCGGTGTACATGGGGAACACGGCGGCCGTCGACCGCGTCATCGCCTGCCTGCTCGGGCGCGGCCACGTGCTCATCGAGGATGTGCCGGGCGTGGGCAAGACCGTGCTGGCCAACGCGCTCGCGCGATCGATCGACTGCACCTTCGCGCGCATCCAGTGCACGCCCGACCTGCTGCCTTCGGACATCATCGGCGTTTCCATCTACGACCGCGATGCCAAGACCTTCCTCTTCAAGCAGGGGCCGATCTTCCACAACATCATCCTCGCGGACGAGATCAATCGCACAACGCCGCGAACGCAAAGCGCCCTGCTGGAGGCGATGAGCGAGACCTCGATTTCCGTGGAGGGTTCGATGCATGCACTGCCGCAACCGTTCATGGTGGTGGCGACGCAGAATCCCTACGAGTTCGAGGGCACCTACTTCCTCCCTGAGAACCAGTTGGATCGATTCCTCATGCGCATCAGCCTGGGCTATCCGGCGCCCGATGATGAATCGCGCGTGATCCAGAAGCAGCCTGCCCGCACCACGCTGACGAAACTGCAGCCCGTGATGACCGCTGCCGAGGTCGCCGCCCTGCAGGAGCGCGTCGATCAGGTGAAGATGGACCAGGCGCTGGTTGACTACATCATCCAACTGGTGAAGGCGACGCGCGAGAACGATGACCTGCAGATCGGCGTGAGCCCGCGCGGCTCGCTGGCGGTGGCCCAGGCCGCCCGCGCCACCGCCGTGATGCACGGCCGCGAATACGTGATTCCCGAGGACATCGTCTCCAATGTTCTGCCGGTTTGCGCCCACCGCGTGATCAGCAAGACCTACATGCACGCAGGCGACACGGCTACCACACGCCGCATCGTGCAGCAGGTGCTGGAAACCGTCCCGAGCCCGGCGTGACGCCGCTCGCGCCGCTCCTCGATCCTCATGTCGGTCTCTCGCAACAACACGCGTCTCACGTCGCAACCTGCGCCCGAAGAGCCTTCGGCGGACCTGGAATCACTGCGCCAGCGTGTCGATGAGATCGACCGGCGCATCATTGATGCGATCAGCGAGCGGGCCCGCATCATCGTCGAGATCGGCAAGACCAAGCAGCGCACCGGCGCTCCGATCTATGCCCCGCACCGGGAGCGGCAGGTGCTTGACCGGGTGCTGGCGCTCAACCCCGGTCCGATGACGCGACAGACGATCGAGGCCATCTACCGCGAGATCATGTCCGGCTCGTTCAAACTGGAACTGCCGCTTCGCGTGGGCTATCTCGGTCCTGCTGGCTCGTACAGTCACGCCGCCGCTACGCGGCACTTCGGATCGTCCGTCGAACACATGGACCTGCACGACATCCAAGGTGTATTCGACGAAGTGGCAGCGGAGCGGTGCCACTATGGGCTGGTGCCCTACGAGAACACCATCGGCGGCAGCATCACCGAGACGCTCGACGCGTTCCAGTCATGCGAAGTCACGATCTACGCGGAGACGCTGATTGAAGTGAGTCACGCCCTGCTGGCCAACTGCCAACCGGGCGAAATCCGCCGCATCTATTCCAAGCCGCAGGTTTTCGCCCAGTGCCGTCGCTGGCTGAGTCATCAGTTTCCCGACGCCGAACTCGTGCCCGAGACCAGCAGTTCGGCGGCAGTGCGCCGTGCCGCGCAGGAAAGTGCGGCCGCAGCCATTGGTTCCAAACTGGCCGGCGAGATCCACGGCGTCAACCTGATCTTCGAGAACGTGCAGGACCAGGCCGACAACATCACGCGATTCCTGGTGATCGGCCGGCAGGCTGCGCTGCCCACGGGGCGCGACAAGACCACGATCATGTTTACCACGGCCGACAGGCCTGGCGCGCTGCTGGACGTGCTGGCGGTGTTCCGCGACGGCGAGATAAACCTCAGCCACATCGCCGAACGGCCAAGCGGTCGCAAGAACTGGCAGTACCTCTTTTTCGTCGACTGCGCCGGTCACAAGGACGACCCGGCGATGGCCCGGGCCATTGAGGCCGCGCGTGCGCACTGCCTCGCGCTGCGCGTGCTGGGCTCATACCCGCAGGCCGCCCGGCCATGAATCGCCCGACCGGCGAATGCCGAGTACGTCAAAACGCCCGTGCGGCATCGCGCGCGGAAGCATTATGATGATGCCGGAGTTGCATGCCGGCCCGCATCGTGCAGCAGGTGCTGGAAACCGTCCCGAGCCCCGCCTGACGAGCGAAATCACCGACACGTCAAGGCGTCGAAACGTCAAAATGCCCAAGTGCGCGGGTGCGCCAGAGTCTTTATGATGGTCAGACCGATCGCGCCAATGGCCTGGTAGGAACGCAGGTCGCAGTTGATGTTTTGACGTTTCGACTTCTTGACGTTTCATTGCCGGCATGGCCAATCTCGCTCGCACCAAACCTCGACCGCCGGTCCGTTCCATCGCGGCTCCGCCGCCGCCGAACAAGACCAAGATCCTGCTGGTGCGCCAGCCGGTGAAGTCGGTGCGCCGCAGCGATGAGCCGGATCGCACGGCGGTGCGCCTGGCAATCGGGGTGATCACGGCACTCGGCGTCGTGGGCGTCGTCTGGCTCATGGGTTATCTCGGCTGGCGGCTGGGCTTCGCCCCGATGATGCGCGTGCCTGATCTGCGCATCGAAGGCTCGGGCGGCATCGCCACGGGCACGCTCATGCTGATCGGCCTGCCGCGCGTCATCCTCGAGGCTGGCATCGCCCAGCCGATGTGGTTGATGGCCGGCTTCGCGCTGATCTGCGTTCCTGCCGCCAGCCTCGGCGCGATCAAGCCGCCCGTGCGCGGGGGACCCAAGCCCAAGGCCGCCATCATGGTCTTGCTGTACACCGGCGCGATCTTCGCCATGATCAACGCCATCGCGCTCTTATGGTGGACGGTCTCGCCGTTCCGCAACCAGTTTGTCACGGAATTGCCTTTCCGGCCGGATCAGACGGCGGCCTGGCTCGACAATCTGCGCATTGTCGGCGGGCTCGATGCCCTGGGTGTGGTGGCCGCCGCGCTGTGGGTCGTGGTGGCGATGCGACTGGCCGTCCCACTGTGGCTGCGGGCCCTGGCCTCGAGCGTGTGCATGTTCGTGCTGGTCGTGCTGACGGTCGCATTTTCGATCAGCAACGCCACCATCACGCAGGCTACGACCGATCGCAGCGTTTTCCTTGATGATGAAGGCTCACTCGATCCGCAACTGATCGTGGGTTTCACTCCGGAGTATCTTGTGACGCTCGGCGTGGAGCGCACCGCGCCGGTGCGCCGGCCTGCCTCCCGGCCGGCGTTCGATGGGGCCGAGCAGGAGACGGATCCAGACCTGATCACGGTCGTGGAGATGACAGATCGTCCGTCGACGCTGAGCGTCTATCGCCGGCAGTCGATCATCGACTTCCTGCGCACGACCTCGCCGCCCCTTCCATGATCGCTGCTTCAGCGTCCATAGCGCCTGATGGCCTCGACGACGATCTTGTGCGTCGCGTGGGGTTGGCGAATCATCCCCCACAGGCAATCGAAGGTATCGCTGCCGGCCGGGGCGAAGCCGATGGTGCCTAGGCCAGTCAATCGCTCGCGCAGCGATGCAAAGACTGCCGTGTGCTGAATGTTCTTGAGCGGCGCCT
>DATKJG010000252.1:0-6806 GCA_035543215.1 Phycisphaerales bacterium
CGGCGCCGCGTTGGCGGGCATGACGATGTGCGCCGGGATCCCACGCAGGCGAGCCGCCAGGGCCAACGCCTGGGCGTGGTTGCCGGAGCTGTGCGTGACCACGCCGCGCGCCGCGGCGGCGTCATCGAGCAGCAGGACGGCGTTGCAGGCGCCGCGGAACTTGAACGCGCCGACCTTCTGCAGGTTCTCGCACTTGAAATACAGGGAGCGTCCCGCCAGTGCATCGAGCGTGGCGCAGGTCATGAGCGGGGTGCGATGGGCGAGCACGGCAATCCGTTTCGTCGCAGCGCAGACATCAGCGAGCGTGGCGGCGTATTGGTCGATGGCGGCAGGCATGCATCACACCGCTGCGAGAGACAGCGCCTTCATGCGCTTGACGACTTCCTCGACATTGGCCCGCGAGTTGAACGCGGAAACCCGGAAGAACCCTTCGCCGTGCCGGCCGAAGCCCGCGCCGGGGGTGATGACCACGTTGGCGTCGTTGAGCATGCGATCGAACATCTCCCAACTCGACAGGCCATCGGGGCAGCCGACCCAGACATACGGTGCGTTCTCGCCGCCGTAGACGTCGAGTCCGATTGCAGCGCAGCCTTCGCGCAGGATTCGGGCGTTGGTCATGTAATGATCGATCAGTCCCGCGATCTGCGTGCGGCCGGCGGGCGAGTACAGCGCCTCGGCAGCGCGCTGCACTGGGTAACTCACGCCATTGGACTTGGTGCTCCAGCGCCGAGTCCACAAGCCGTGCAACGGCACTCTCTTGCCATCTCGCGTGAAGGCACAAAGATCCTTTGGACAAACTGTGTAGCCGCAGCGCACGCCGGTGAAGCCGCCATCCTTGCTGAAGGAGTGGAACTCCATCGCGCAGGTTCGTGCGCCATCGATCTCATAGATCGAGCGCGGCTTGGACCTGTCGCGAATGTACGCTTGGTACGCGACGTCGTAGAGAATCACCGCGTTGTGCTGGAGCGCGTACTGCACCCACGTGCGAAGCTGCGCGTGATCGATCATCGCGCCGGTGGGGTTGTTCGGATAGCACAGATAGATGACGTCAAGTCTCGATTTGGGCACCTCGGGCACAAAGCCGTTGGTCGGTGTGCATGGCAGGTAGTGCAGTCCGGCGTAGCCGCCCTCAGGCAGAGGGGATCCCGTGTTGCCCGCCATGACATTGGAATCGACGTACACGGGATAGACCGGATCCGGGATGCCGATGGCGTTGCCGGGGCCGAAGATGTCGAGGATTGCTCCGCCATCGGGCTTCGAGCCGTCGGAGACGAAGATCTCATCGGCATCGATCTTCAGGCCGTGATCGTGAAAGTCGGTCTTAACGATGGCGTTGCGCAGAAAGTCGTATCCGGGCGGCGGCGGATAGCCTCGAAAGGTCTCGCGCCTGCCGAGTTCATCAGTCGCGCGATGCATGGCTTCGATGACAGCGGGCGGCAAGGGCTCGGTCACATCGCCGATGCCGCAGCGGATGATGCGCCTGGCCTTCTCTGGATTCGCCTTGGCGAAGGCCTCGACGCGGCGCGCGATCTCCGGAAAGAGGTACCCCGCCTGCAGCTTCAGATAGTTCTCATTCACATACGCCATTGGCAGAGTGTAGTCGCGCTAGCCGCGGAGCTTGACCGCTACCGCCGGCGGGAAGTTGCCCAGCACCAGTTCGCGCGTGCCCTTGTGCCGCTTCTGCAGCACCTTGCCCACTGCGCCGATCTGACCGAGTTTCTTGCGGCCCTCGCTGTTGACGAACGAGCCTTTCATCACGCGCACCGCTGCGTATTCGAAGTAGCTCAACTCGCCGTCCTCATTCAGCAGCGAAAGCATCCTCCTGAAGATCGAGCGCACGAGCGCCGGCGGGAAATTGTTGAACGGAAGGCCACAGATTATGTAATCGAATCCGCCGGTCACGCCCGCGGTCTCGATCGGCTGGCAGTGCAGGTGCACGAAACGTTGCTGGTGTTTCTGTTGGAAGGGCTTGAGAAGCGCCTCGTCGAGCCGCCGCGCGAACGTCGGGTTGATCTCGACGATGTGCAGTTCATCGCCGTCGCGCATGGCCTTGAGCATCTGTTTCGTGAACGGCCCCGTCCCCGGCCCGACCTCGAGCATCCGCTTGGGCCCCTGATGAGTGCGCAGCGACCGTGTCATGGCCTTGGCCAAGGCTGGTGAGGACGGCGCCACCGCGCCCGTGAAGTGATAGTTCTGGATCGCCTGCGCGATGAATGCAACCAGGCCATTGCGCGGCGTGCGCGATGTTCGCGAAGGCTTGATGGACTTGGCGTCAGGCATTGACGGCGTGCGCATGCTAAGCCGCAAGCGGCGGAACGCAAATCGTCACTCGGAAACCGCGCTCAATGATTGAAGCGCGCTCAGGCTTTTGCCGCGGGCGAAGTGGCGTTCGCTTCCGCCAGCTTTACCAGGTTCTCAAAGGCCGACGGGTCGGCGATGGCGATCTCGCTGAGCATCTTGCGATTCAGCAGAATGCCGGCGTGGGCCAGGCCGTTGATGAACCGGCTGTAGCGCGTGCCATGCATGCGGCACGCTGCGGTGATGCGCGTGATCCACAGGCTGCGGAAATCACGGCGGCGCAGGCGGCGGTCGCCGAAGGCCTTGCGGCCGGCCCTCATCAACTGAATCTTGGCCTGCTGCTTGTGACGATGCTTGGTGCCCCAGTAGCCGCGTGCCGCTTTCAACGTGCGGCGGCGGGCCTGCGTGCGGGCGGCGCCCTTGGTTGCGCGTGGCATGCTTCAACAACTCCTGCATTGGGCCGAAACGGGGACCGGCGGGTTCGCCGATGCTTGGTTCCCGGTCAGCATGGTGGGATTGACGCGTGTCAATCCTTGGCGGTCTCGACCGGTCGCTGCTCGTGACCGGTGGAGATTCGACGCCCGAGCAACTTCGTCAAGCGCTTGGTCAGTCCCTTGTTGGTGATGTACCGGCCCTTGCGCATGTGACGCAGCCGCTGACCGCCCTTGCCCGAGCGCAAGTGGCTGCCGTTGGCGACGCGGCCCTTGACCTTGCCGCTCTTGGTGATGCGGATGCGCTTGAGCGTGCCTTTGTGCGGTTTGTGGCCGTGCATAGGGAGGTGACCTGAGCCTGCGATGAGTTTCGGGTCGGTGAGGATAGCAACTGGAACGCCACAGTCAACGCAAGAGGGGCTTGCTGACCTGGATCGGATGGTCTGCTGCCGCGCCGACTTCCGCCTCAGTTTCGGGCTCGGAATCAGCAATGTACCCGTGGCACGATTGTCCCGCCTCGGTGAGCATCCCGACTGCCTCGCTTCGTTGCACGTGACCGTTCCTTCGCGCAGCGGGTGGTTCGAACGACTCGATCATCCGACGCAATGGTATCGGCGACGCCTGAAACGCCCCTTCGCCGTTCCAAGGAACCTCGCTCAGTCGCGCGTCTGATCGACTGCCGGCACGGGGATGATGCATGTCCCCAAACTGAGAGGAGTAGTAGCACATGAATCTGGTGGATCTCATCAAGAGTCAGTTGGGTGGCGACATGATCAGCCGCATCGCGGGAACGCTGGGGATCGACAATTCCGATGCACGGGGCGCTGTCGACGCCACCGTGCCGGCCCTGCTCGCCAGCGTCGCCAGTGCCGCGGGCACGACCGATGGCGCGCGGCGCCTCGTCTCAAGCCTCGATGGTCTGGACGAACGAGTGATCGGGAACATCGGCAACGCGCTGGCTGGCGGCAGCGCCAATTCGGTGGTCGACACTGGCCGCAATCTGCTGGGATCGATCCTGGGCAAGAACGTGTTCTCGAGCCTGGGCGGCGCGCTCAGCCGCTTCACCGGCCTTGGCGCTGGCGCGATCACCTCGCTGCTGGGCCTGCTTGGGCCGCTGGTTCTGGGAACGCTCAAAGGGCAGAAGGATCGACTGGGCCTCGATGCCGGCGGCCTCATGAAAATGTTGACAGGGCAGAAACAGAACATCATGGACGCGATGCCAAGCGGGCTCGACAGCATGCTCTCGAGCGTGCCCGGGCTTTCGGCCGTGACAGGAATCGGCGAGGCCGTGCGCGATACCGCGAGCGACGTCGCCGGCTCGGTCTATGGCGCAGGTCGCAACGTTGCCCACACCGCTGCCAACACGGCCTCCTACGCCACGCGAACCGCCGCGCAGAGTACGTCGTCGGCGTTGCGCTGGCTGGTCCCGCTGGCGGCCGTGCTCGGCATCGCCGCCCTTGTGTGGTGGCTCTCAAGCCGCACAACTCCGAGCCCCGCCACCGCGAACCCGCGCACCATCACACCGCCATCAGTCTCCGTGAACGATCAGATCACGCGCGCCACGGGCCAAGTCAAGGACTTCTTCTCGTCCGCGAACTCCACGCTCGGCGAGATCACCGACCAGGCATCGGCCGAGGCGGCCCTTCCGAAGTTGCGCGAGCTGGCCAGCAATTTCGAGACCCTTCGAACCTCGACGTCCACAGTCCCAGTCGCCGTGCGTGACGCGGTCAGACCGGTTGTCAGCCAGTCGTGGTCAGCACTCCAGAGCACCATCGACAGGGTGATGGCCCTCCCAGGCGTCGGATCGGTGCTGCGTCCGGTCTTCGATCAGATTCGCACGACTGCTGAAGCGTTCACGAGGCCGTGATCATCGCGGTTGATCGACGCGGTTGTGCTGGGTGACGCTGCCAGCCGCCGGAATTCCGGCGGCTGGCAGTGACCGCATGAAGCGAGAAGCTTACGGACACGCTCCCCACGACGTGCTTAGATCCTGTGAACAGCCGCCCCGTCATCCTTCCAGAGTGTCTTAGTGCACCAGGAACACGTCGGCGTCGTCGGACGGCATCACGCCCGGACGCAACACGGCTGCCTGGTTCGGCATCCAGATGTTGTCGCTCGAGCCCACCAGCGGCTGCTCGAGCCACATGGTAGCGCCGTCGCTGGTAAGGACGTTCTGGCCACGGCCACCGTGATTGACGGAGACCGACAGCGGAGGAGCATCCCAGCCGCTGCGGGCTGCATCGACCAGGGGGTTCAGATCGCCCAGGATGACTGTTACGCGTCCTGTATTCCAGTGAATCACCGCCCGCGGCGTGAACCAGCGGTAGCTGTAGCTGGGGCCGATTTCCTCGCCCACTTCGTGATGGTGGCCCGGGCAATTGAGATGGCCGGCATCGCAATAGCCGTTCTGAATCATGGGGTTCAGATTCATCGTGTTGCGGAGTGTTTCCCACGTGCCCATCGGCCCGGCCATCGCCAGCGGCATCGAGCCGTTGTTGTCGTTGGCGTACTGATCAAAGCCGTAGCCGATGCGCTTGAGGTTGTTGGCGCAAGCCGCGTCGATGGCCTGATTGCGGATCGATCCGAGCACGGGCCACAGCACGCCGACGGCGATGAGCAGCACGGCCGCGACGGTCACGAAATCCGGCAGGCGAATGCGGAAGCCGCGCTGAGGCGTTTGTTTCTCCATCGCCACGTCAAAACGCATGCGCTGAGCCAGTTGGTCCTCGTGACGATCGATTCGCGCCAGCGTCGCATGCAGCAGGGCCGGGTCCAGATCTTCGACCGGATAGTCGTCCATGAACCCCAGCAGCCGGGTCAAGATCTCCAAACGACGCTCATCATGAGCGCTCAGAGGACGACCAAGGCTCGCCGGCAGTTTCGCGCCGTCGAAGCCCGCATCCATCAGCGCATCGAGCAGCCGCTGATCGTCGGGCGAGAGATCGAGAGTGCGACCGTGTTGTGAATCGTCTCGCTCAGTCATGTCGCGTTCTCATCAGTGCGGCCCTCGGAGAACTCATCGGCCCCTCGTTCGGCGTTCCACGCCCGCGCGAAGGCAGCCACCGCGGAGTGCAGGCGGCTCTTCACCGTGCCCAGCGGAATCTCCAGCGAGTCGGCGATCTGGTTGTAACTCAAACGCTGAAAGTAACTCAACAACAGAATCTCACGCAGGTGCAGCGGCATCGCGTCGATCACCTTCTTCACCAAGCGGCTGCGCTCGGCGTCGAGCAGCGGCGCGTGCGGCGATTGGACCGGCGCCTGCAGGAGATCGACGAAGCGATCGCCTTCCTCGCCATCGATCGACGCCGACAACGATGCCGCGGCGTTGCGGTTCTGCTTGCGGTAATAGTCGCGCGCCTTGTTGGCGGCGATGGTGAACAGCCATGGCTTGAAGCGCCGCCCGACATCAAACGTATCGGCCGAGAGATGCACCTGCAGGAACGTCTCCTGGAAGACATCGTCGGCTGCGGCCCGCGAGCCGAGGAACCGCTGCAGGAAGTGCAGCAGTTCGTTGGCGTATCGATTCATCAGCGTGGAGAACGCTGTGCGCTCGCCTCGCTGATACGCCTGCAGGAGTGATTCATCGCTTCGTCTATCCAATGCCGTCGCCCAGCCCGAAGGCTGCGCGATGATATCCGCGGGCGTGCGACCACTCACCGGACCCAGGAGGCCCGACAGAAAGCCAGTTGCATTAAGCGAAAGCGCACTCATGCGATCGGGGTACTACGCCTTTCGCGGGCCAAAGGTTTGGAGGAAAACTGGGCTGGTTACGTCCGGGAATGGGGGCCGGCGGGCGGAGGCGTCGGTGCTAGGATGTGGGCTGGTGCCGATGGGCAGCCTCTGGCCCCTTGGTGACTATGCGAAATGCCTGTACCCCTCTCGCAAATGTGGACCGTCGCGACCTACGTGCTGGGGCAGCGGTTGCGCGGCCGAAAGAGGTACCCCCTGGTGCTGATGCTCGAGCCGTTGTTCCGGTGCAACCTGGCCTGTGCGGGCTGCGGCAAGATTCAGTACCCAGCCCACATCCTCAAGAAGGACATGGCATTGGAGGATGCCCTGCGGGCGGTGGATGAGTGC
>DATKJG010000253.1:0-3051 GCA_035543215.1 Phycisphaerales bacterium
ATGCCATAGGGCGCCTGGATGCCGCCGGCCGATGGCGTGGCGAAGTTGGGCAGGACATATTCGCCGAAGAAGCGGAGGCCGCCGTAACCGCGGTGCACGCCGTTGACGCCTCCCACGCACGTGACCTGCGAGTGCATCGACATCGACGGCGACTGGAACCTGGTCGTGTCGAAGCCGGCAACCGTGCATGGGTCGGTGTCGCCGTTGTAGGCGCTGGTCCATCGCGCGTAGTTGGCGTTGGCCCAGTCCTCGCACCACACGACATAGCCTTCGCCCTGCGAGGGCGGAGGAACGGCGCACGGACCCCAGCCGCTGACCACCAGCAGCAGATCATTCACATCGATCATGCCATCCGGATTGGCAGGCGGCGCAATGTCGGCGGCGCAATACACGACCGGCGGCGGCCCGCCGTCCTCGGCGCCCGGGCTGTTGTTGCCCGTCGGCGGAGCCCCGACGCAGGGACCCCAATTGGTGATGACCTCCAGCAGATCGACGACATTCACTGAGAGATCGTGCGTGATATCCCCCCAACAAGGCGCGATCTGCGCCGGCGCGGTCGTGGCGGGAATCGCAAACAAGGCGATCCCTAGGGCGAATGATCGAAACTTCATCGTGGATTCAGGCTCCAGCGGGCAAACGGGCGGGCGCAAGACGTGCAACCTAGGTATGCATCCCTATGTTTGCAAGGCCAAACTCCTGTGCCATGGCCGCGAAAGACCCGAGATCCGTGCAGATTAGGGTGCCTAGCAGAGGTCGCCTCCAAGTCAGGGGGTAGTGTCCAGCACATCCTGCACGCGGATCCACTCCCAACGGCTCTGCCACTTCGCCACCAACGCCTGATGGCTGGGGTGCGCGACATACGCCGCATAGTCGGCCTCATTGGCGAAGGCAACGTAGAAGCCGACATCGTAGTTCGAATCCACGCGCTCGCCGCGGCCGGTATCCAGATGCCGGCCGCAGAAATACCAGGCCACCATCGGCAACGTTCCCAATTGGCTGTCGGCGTCGGCGATTAATTCCGTGGCATCAGCGGGATTCTTCAACTTGAAGAACACCAGGTGGTTGATCGGCGCGGGCCGAGGCGCCGGGTCGCCGGCCCGCCGCTTGGGTACGGGCGCCGTGGTTTCACAGCCGATGGCGCTCAGCGCAATGACGGCGATGGCGATGAACGCGGACATTCCTCGGCAGCAGTGACGATGCATGGGCATGGAAAGTTGCCTTTCTCGCAGCGGCGGAGCGGCGATTGTACCGTGCACGTCAAATGCGCTGCGACGTGCGAATCGAAACGGAGGACGCCAGTCGCAGCCGCGAGGCGCGCACCGCGGCGTCGCGCTTTGGATTGTGCACCACGCAGGCCGAGTCGAACGTCGGCGACGCGCTCATCCTCGCCATGCGCGATGATGGCTGGGAATTGCGCGATGCGTCGATGCGACCCGGCCGCGGTTTGTGCATCGACTTCACCGCCTTGGCGAAGCGTTCGCCCCGCCGCGTGAACCTGTCGCGCCGCCAGCCTCTGCTGCGAGCTGTCGGACGCGAAAGCTGCAGCGTCATCGACGCCACCGCCGGTCTCGGCCACGACGCGGCGCTTCTGGCGGCGATGGGCCTGAACGTGACAGCGATCGAGCGGAGCGCCATCCTCGCGCTGATGCTCGAAGAAGCGCTGCAGCGAGCCGACGCCGATGAACGTGCCGCGCGCCTGCTGGGTGATCGGCTGCGCATTGTGCATGGAGACGCCCGGACGCTGCTGACCTCGGGCGGCCTCAAGGCCGGCTGTATCTATCTCGATCCGATGTTCCCTCCCAAGCGCCGCAAGTCAGCCCTTGCAGGCAAGGAGATCAGGCTGGTTCGCGCGTTGGTGGGCGACGATGACGACGCTGCTGAGCTGCTGGCCATCGCCCGGCGATGCGCGCCGCGCGTGGCCGTCAAGCGCCCTCGTCATGCTCAGCCGCTCGCTACCGATGTTCACGCCACCATCAAAGGCACGCTCATGCGCTACGACATCTACATGTCAGGCGAAGCATCGACATCATCCGGCTGAGTCGTGGGCGGCGCCTGGGGCCGTGCCGCTGATGGTGTCGTGGATGATGTGGGCCGGCGCGACTCGGCGGCGGCTTCCCAATGGGCTGCATGCTCAGGTTTGTTTATCGCCTGATACAGCGCCGCCAGTTGCAGGCGCATCGTGCGCGTCTGTGGCGAGGCAGGGTACGCGGCGCTCCAGAGCCGATCGGCGTCCAGCAGAAGCCTCTCCGCCTCCTCGTACTGCCCAAGGTGAGTCAGCGACTCGCCCAGGCTGGCCCTGCTGCGGCAGACGTTGACATGGTCATCGCCGAAGAATGCCTGAAGCCGCCTCAGCGACTCGCGCAGGATCGGCTCGGCCTCAGTATGGCGGCCAAGAGTGTTCAGCAGGTCGCCGACCTCGCGCAGCGAGACGCCGAGTCTGTCGTCCGGCCGGTTGTTCGCACGATCGAACGCGACGACGCGCTTCCGCCACGACAGCGCCTCCTCATAGCGATGCTGCTCGGTCAGCATCAGCGCTAGCCGGCTCCAGGCGCTGGCCACGCCGGGGTGATCCTCGCCCAGCAGCCGGGTGAGCTTGTCCATCGCCTCGCGAACCAGGCCTTCGGCCTTCGCGATATCGCCAAACATGTACTCGTAGGTTGCGAGGTTCAGGATCGTTTCGCACGCGCCGTAGTCGCTTTCGCCATGCACCTGCTGAATGGCGAGGGCTTCGCGGAACAGGGCGAGGGCTTCGCGACCCTGATCGCGGCTTCGACGGAAGCGTGCCAGCTGCCGCAGACTCAGCGCGATGTCGGGGTGATCGGCCGGGCGCGTTCGGCGCCGCATCTCCAAGGACTGCACGCAGAGCCGCTCGGCCTCGACCTCATCCTCCCGGGCGGCCGCGAGGTCGGACTGGGCGTACAGGATGCGCGCGATCAACGGATGCTCATCGCCGTATGCCTGCCGTGCCGCCTGCATCGCCTGGTTTTGCAATTCCTCTGCGCGGCCGTACTCGCCCTGGCTGAGTTCGACCGATGCCAGGTTCAGCAATGT
>DATKJG010000254.1:0-2199 GCA_035543215.1 Phycisphaerales bacterium
CTTCACCAGCCAACTGTTCCAGTTCGGCCGCGTGAACAGACGGATGAACGCGAGAGGCTTCTTCAAGTCCTCGACGAGCAGTAGACCGGTCAAACCGACGAAGAGCAGCGCGATCAACTCCGGCAGGTACTTCGCTGCGAAGCCTTCCAGCCCGAGCATCGCCGCAAATGGCGCCAACATCGCGGCGCCGCCTGCGATTCCCTTCGTGACCAGATACAGCGTCACGCCCCAGCCCCATTCCACCTTGTGGCCGTAGTCAAGCACGACGCGGGCATCGCGCTGCACGTTCAATTGCACCGGCCAGGTCTCGCCCTTGTGGGGGGGCCGATCGGACCACAGGTACATCTCCGGCCGGATCGCCTGACCGGGGTTGAGCATCACATCTTCCACGCCCACGTAGCGGACGTTCGGCCCGGTGCGCTGCTCCGGCCGCCGCACCTTCGTTTCCTTCCCGGCCGCGATCTGCGCGATGCGCGAGTTCGGATTGTGCAGGTCGCCGGAGATGATCGCGCCGACCGGGCACACGATCACGCACGCCGGCTCGAGATTCTTCTCAATGCGATGGGCGCAGTAGTGGCATTTCTCCACCGCGCCCAGGTCCTCATTCAGATAGATCGCGTCATACGGGCACGCCTGCATGCACGCCCGGCAACCGATGCAGGCGTCGCGATCGATATCGACGATGCCGTTGGGCTTCTTTTCGAGGGCGTTCACCGGGCAGATCGTCACGCACGGGGCCTTGGTGCAGTGATTGCACCGCTGCACGAGAAACATGCGGCGAACGTCGGGAAAAGTCCCCTCCTCCACGTACTTCACCGACGTGCGAAAGCCCCCCACCGGCACGTTGTTCTCCGCCTTGCACGCGACAGTGCAGGCGTGGCAGCCGATGCAGGATTCGTGATCGATGACAAAGCCGAGTTGCACGATCGCATTCTACAGACCGAACGAAACCACGGATGGATGCGGCTGAACACGGATGGGAATAGCGGCAATGCGCGTACCTACAATCATCGCCTTGACTTTCGCGCTTCCAATCGCAGGCAAGTCTGCAGCGGAGTTCGTGGCTTCGCCTCCGCCCCCCCAAGCGCCTTCGCATGCGCGCAAGCCCGACTACCTCATCGATTCGCACGGCCGCACGATTCGCGATCTGCGATTATCCATCACGGACCGATGCAACTTCCGCTGCGTGTACTGCATGGATCCGGACTTCCGGTACATGCCCAAGCAGCAGTTGCTTTCGCTCGAAGAGTATCTTCGCCTGGTGCGCGTCTGCCTGACGCTTGGCATTTCGAAATTGCGCATCACAGGCGGCGAGCCGACTTTGTATCCGCGCTTGAACGATCTCGTGCGCGAGGTCGGCCGCATGAGCATCGACGACGTCGCGATCACGACCAACGGCAGCCTGTTCGAGAAGATGCCGTTACAGCAGTGGCGAACCGATGGCCTGCATCGCGTGACGTTCAGCCTCGACAGCCTGCGGCCGGAGCGCGTGCAGGCGATCACGCGAACCGAATCCACTCCCGCGGGCGTGGTTCGCGCCATTCAACTGGCACGCGAAGCGGGCTTCGACCCGATCAAGGTGAACGCTGTGGTCATGCGCGGCGTGAACGATGATGAGGTCGCCGACTTCGCCGATTTCGCGATCGAGCATGGCATCGACATGCGCCTCATCGAGTTCATGCCGCTGGATTCGAGCCACGCGTGGGATCGCTCGCAGGTCGTCAACGCCGATGAAATGCTTGAGAAGATTCGCGCGCGGCACGAAGTGGTCGCGGTGGCGGATGATGATCCATCGAGCACGTCGATGAACTTCCGATTCGCCGCTCCAAAATCCCAAATCCAAAATCCAAAACCCCGTCTCGGCATCATCGCCCCTGTCTCGCGCCCGTTCTGTGGCGCGTGCAGCCGGCTTCGCATCACCGCCGACGGCAAGATTCGCCCCTGCCTGTTCAGCCTCAGCGAGTGGGACATCAAGCCGCTGCTGCGCGACGGGAAGTCGAGCGACTCGGATCTGCGCGATTTCATCGTCAACGCCGTGTGGACCAAACAGGCCGGCCACGGCATCGGATCGAAGACGTTCATTCAGCCGTCGAGGACAATGTCGGCGATCGGTGGCTAGCGATCATCGGCACTCATCCGCCGCCGAAGAGATTCTTGAAGATCTCCGGCCCGTTCTCCCAGAAGATCAGGGCCACGCCC
>DATKJG010000255.1:0-7502 GCA_035543215.1 Phycisphaerales bacterium
GCCGAGATTCAGTTCTCCGGCTTCACCGTGCAGGCGTTCGATCAGATCGAACAGAACATGGCCCGCTATCGCAATCGCTCGCGCGGCCGGTACCCCATCAACATGGTCATGCGCTGCCCCTACGGCGGCGGCATCCGCGCGGTCGAGCACCATTCCGAGTCGCGCGAAGCGTACTGGGCGCACACGCCGGGATTGACGGTGTTGATTCCGTCCGGACCACGCAACGCCCGGGCGCTTCTCAACGCCGCGATCAATCATCACGATCCTGTGGTGTTCTACGAGCCGAAGGCGGTTTACCGCGCGTTCAAGGAGGATGTTCCGGACGAGCCCGAAACGATGGAGATCGGCAAGGCCAGAATCGTTCGCGATGGTACGGACATCACGCTGATTTCATGGGGAGCGATCATGCGCCCGACGTTGGAGGCGGCCGATGACCTGCGCGATCTGCACAAGGTGAGCGTTGAGGTGATCGATCTGTTGTCGATCAAGCCGATGGACACTGAAACGTTCGCAGCGAGTGTGAGCAAGACCGGCCGATGCGTGATCGTCGCCGAGGCCCCGCGCACGTGCAGCGTGTCGAGCGAGATCATCGCCCGTCTGAACGAAACGGCGTTCGAGTACCTGCAGGCCCCGATCAAGCGCGTGACCGGGTACGACATCCACTTCCCGTTCTTCCAGGTCGAGCAGCACTACCTGCCCGACAGCGAGACGATCGTCGAGGCGGCACTCGAGACGCTGGCGTGGAAATGAGATTCGCCGCCGAGACGCTGAGGACGCAGAGCCAGGACGATGACGATCACGCCGATCATTCTGGCCCGCATCCTGGTCTGTGCGGCCGCCATCGGAAGCACGACTATCCTCAATCAATCTTGTTCTGAACGCCGACCATGGACGCGATCCGATGTCGCACAAGCGGAGGTAGACGAATTGGCCAAGCAGGTAGCGCTGTATTGTGTGGACAATGGCCTGTTGCGACCTGATCCAAAGATGACACTCTCTGCACTTACGAACGGTACATCGCCGTACCTAAGGCCGGAGGACCTCGTGGACCCGTGGGGGCGTTCGTATCAACTTGTGATTCCCGGAAAGACGAATCCCGATTTCGATGTCGTGTCGTATGGCGCTGACGGCGCGCCAGGCGGTTCTGGGGAAGATGTCGACGTTGTCAATCGGTGACGATTCTCTCTAGCGACGCGTGGGTTGCATCAGCCATTCGTTCTTCTCGTCGTCCTCAGCGTCTCAGCGGTGAACCTCGAATGAAACAATTCAAACTCCCCGATCTCGGCGAAGGCGTGCATGAGGGGCAGGTCATTCGCGTGCTGGTGAAGGCCGGCGACATCGTGCGCGAGGATCAGCCGTTGATGGAAGTCGAGACCGACAAGGCCGCGGTGGCAATCCCCTCGCCCTTCGCCGGTCCCGTCGCGCAGGTGCACGTGAAAGACGGCCAGATGGTGCACGTGGGGGATGTGATGGTGACGTTCGGCGCCCCCGCCACAGGCCCCGGCGCCGCATCGAGCGCATCGTCCGGCCCCGCCGCTTCAGCGGCGCACGAGGCTCCGGCTGCCGTTGCAACGGTCCAGCCGACGCCGCTAGCGAGGATCGGTGCTGACTCTGCAACAACGAGCCGCCAATCGCTGCGACACAAACCCGCATCGCCCGCGGTCCGCTCACTCGCGCGGACGATGGGCATCGACATCGAGACCGTGAACGGCTCTGGCCCGGGCGGACGCGTGCAGCGCGGGGACCTGGAAATGGCAGCAGGCGCACTGCGAGGGACGACCGGTGCACGACCGATGCCGATCGAAACTGCTCCGCGCCCGACGATGCCCTCACCCCAGCCCTCTCCCACGGGGAGAGGCGGTGCGACGCCTGTCGCCGCGCGTGTGGTGCACGCACCATTGCCGGAGTCGATGATCAGCGACCTGCCGCCCGGCAGGGATGATCAGGATGCGCATGGCCCGATTCGCCGCGTCGTGCTCACCCAGGCGCGCAAGACCATTGCGCAGGTGATGAGTCAGTCGTGGACGACCATTCCGCATGCGACAGACTTCGACGATGCGGACGTGACCGAACTGGAAAAACTTCGGAAGGGATACACCGATCCCGAATCCATCGGCGCCTCAGGCCGCAAGATCACCATGCTCGCGTTCGTCGTGCGCGCCGTGGTGCGTGCATTGCAACGCTATCCCGACTTCAACGCACACTTCGATATGGAGAAGAACGAAGTCATCTACAAGCACTTCATTAACATCGCCATCGGCGTGCATTCCGATCGCGGCCTTGTGCCGATGGTCATTCGCGACGCCGACCGTCTGTCCATTCCGCATTTGAGCGATGCGATCAATCGCCTTGGCGAGATGGCGCGAACATCAGCGTTCAGCGTCAACGACACGCGCGGCGGTACGTACACCATCTCCAACGCCGGCGCGATGGGCGGCAGCCGTTATTCCACGCCCATCATCATGCCCGGGCAGGCCGCGGTGCTTGCCGTCGGGCGCACGCGCTGGATGCCCTGGGTCATCGAGCAGGAGAATGGAAGCAGAGGCCTCGCCCCGCGCCTGATCATGCCGCTGAGTCATTCCATCGATCATCGCCTGCTCGATGGCGGGCACGAGATCGCCTTCATGCAGCACGTCATCGGCGACCTGCAGAACCCCGCACGACTGTTGCTGTGACGCGCACTACCGGGGCGACGTCGTCGGACCAATCAGCGGCGTGGGCGGCTGCAGGCGCATTCGATACTGCGCAGCGCGCTCGCGAATCTGCTTCGCCAGGTCCGGGGCCTGCAGGCGGTCGGCCAGGGCCGCGGCTTCATCAGCCGTCCGCACGGCGTCCTGCAGCCGGCCGTCCGCAGCCAGCACGCTCGCCAGGATGTCGATCAGGGCCGGGTCGCTGCGGCGTGTTTGGTCAACGAACCCCTCCATCATCGCGACAGCCTGCTTCGTGTCGCGCACATTCGGATCGCTTGAGCTCGCCAGCAATCGCACCAGCCGCATGAGCGGAGCGATGCGGTCCTGATCCGTTGGAGCCGCCTGCGCCGCCCTGGCAAACAGGTCGCGTGCCTCGACATCGCGCCCCTGCTTCTGCCGGATGCTCGCAAGAGTCGTCATGGCGCCGGCGTTGCCCGGCTGCAGTTTGATCAAGGTCTCGAACTCGGGCGCGGCCTCATCCTCGCGCTGCATCTTCATGAGCAGTCGCGCGAGTTCGACCTGCACTTCGGCATTGCGCGGGTTCCACGACAGCGCATCGCGGTACAGCGTCAGCGCCTCCTCGTTATGACCGAGGAGTTCCTTGAGCCGCCCGACTGACCACGTCGCCTCGCTGAGAGGCGTGGACACTGGGCGCGTGCCGCCGGCCTTCAGCACCGCCTGCACGTCGGGCTTGCTGAGAATCAGGTCCAGAGCCTTCTGCGCATATCCCAGCGCCTCTTCGTAGCGCCCCTGCATTCGGCGCACATCGGCGATGTTGGTCAGCGCGTGGTCGTACAGGGGCTTGAGTTGAAGGGCCCGTTCCAGATGCAGGTCGGCTTCATCCATCATGGCCTTGGCCTGCTCGCGATCGCCGCGCTCGGCCGCATCCTCGCCGCGCCGCAGCAATTCCGTCGCCAGATTGTTGTGCGGCATGAAGGCGGCTTCGTTCTTGGAGAGCGTGTCGCGCCACACCGTCTCGGCGTTGTAGTACGTCATCGACGTGATCCACGTCAGGCCACCCAGCACGGGCAGCGAGACCGCCGCCACCAGCATCATCCGCTGCTGCGACTTCAGCAGCGTCGCGAGAGCACCAACCACCAGCACAATGATGCCCAGGCTCGCCAGATACTGGAAGTGGTCGGCCACGAAAGAAAAGATCATCGGATAGACGTTGACGAATCCAAGCGCGGGAAACACGGTGCCGGCGAAGAACGCCAGCGCTAGTGCCGAGCCGCGATGGCCGCGCGCGTAGGCAATGATCGCGCCGATCGCGATAAGCGCCACCGCCGCCACGTACCAGTATTGAGCGAAGTTCGTGTCGTCGATCACCCAGCGCGGATAGATGAACATCACCGGCCAGGGCCAGATGATCTTCGACGGATAGAACAAGAGCGCCTTGGATGCGATCAGGAATCGGTCGGCGATGGAGAAGTCGAACGCTTCGCCCGTCGCGCCGACGTGGTCGCGCTCGATCTTCGCAGTGTTAAGGGCCAGCAGCAGGCCGATGATGAAGAACGGCGCGAGCGGAGCAAGTCGCGTCGGCGACAGACGCTTGCGCTGCCAGAGCATCATCAGAATCAGCGCTGCCGGCAACGAGCACATGACGCTCTTGCTCAAGAGGGCTAGTATGAAACAACCGAGTGCCGCGGCGTAGAACCACCAGCGCTTGCCACTCTCACCCAGTGCCCGCGACGCCTCGTCGGCCTCGTCGTCGTCGAATCGCAGATAGGCGAGAGCCGCGAGGAGGTAGAACATCGCCGAGAGCGTGTTCTTGCGTTCGGTAATCCACGCCACGCTCTCGACGTTGACAGGATGCAGCGCCCAGATCGCGCCGACAAGCCAGGGCCAGGGGATCTTCAGCCGCCGCGCCAACATCCAGACCAGCACCGCGTTGATCGCGTGCAGCAGCACATTGACCACGTGATAGCCGCGCGGATGCAGGCCCCACAACTGGTTCTCGATCCAGAACGTCGTGAAGACCACCGGGTAATACTGCGGCGTCTTCTTGGGTGTCCACATCGTCACCAGGCCATCCCAGCCCAACTGCAGGAATCGATTGGCCGTGACGTACGAATCGTCGTCCCAGATGAAGCCGCCCTCCGCCATCACGGGGATGTACGCGATCAGCGTCAGCAGGACGATGATCGCCGCGCCGATGAGGACATTGCGCCGCGCTGGCGATTCGTTGAACATTGACGATGTCGTGGCGGAGAGCATCGAGCCGGCAGTGTAGCGACGGGATTGCGCGAGCCGCAGTCGCGCCGGTCATGCTTCGCGATGCGACCTCGCCGCGTCCGCGATCATCTCGCTCATCGTCGGATGCGGGTGAATCGTCGCAGCCAGATCGGTCAGCGTCGCACCCATCTCGATCGCGAGCGCCGCTTCGCCGATCAACTCGCACGCATGCGGGCCGACGATGCCGACGCCCAGCACCAGTTGCGAATCGGGCTCAAACACGATCTTCGTCATGCCATCGGCGGCCCTGCCCGTGCCGACGGCACGGCCGCTAGCGCCCCAGGGCATCTTCAACGCGGCGCAGGTGACACCACGGCGCTTGGCCTCGTCTTCCATCACTCCGACCCATGCGAGTTGCGGATCGGTGAAGATGGCCGAGGGAATCGCCCGAGCATCGAAGACGCTGTTTCGGCCGGCGATGATCTCTGCCGCGATACGGCCTTGTGCGAACGCCCTGTCCGCAAACAGCGGCGGGCCCGTGATATCGCCAGCCGCGAAGATTCGCGGGTCATCGGTCCGCATCGTCGCCGCGTCCGCGACGATGAACTCGCCGGCATCGACCTTCGCCTGCGTCTTCTCCAATTGCAGGCCGCGCGTGTTGCCGATGTGCCCGACCGATACGATGACCTGCTCGATCAGAACCGGCTTCGCGCCGGCCTCGGGAATGGCGACCAATGCGCCTTTCTTGCCGACCTCGACAAGCCTCGGCCGGCAGTTCGCGTGAATGCTGGCGATCTCGCCCACCCGCTTCTGCACCGGTCGGACGAGATCGGCGTCGACGTCGGCATCCGCCAGCAGACGCGAGCCATCCAGCGCCAACGTGACGATGCTGCCGAGGGCCGCGAAGATCGTCGCCAGTTCCGCCGCCATGTAGTCGCTGCCGACGATCAGGAGCGTCTTCGGCACGCGTTCCAGCACAACAGCCTCGCGCGGCGTGAGCACGTGCGAGCCGTCGAACGGCAACTCCGAATGCGCCTTCTGCACGCTGCCGACGGCAACGAGCGCGCGTTTGAAGCGGATGCGCGGAATCGACCCATCGATCAGACCAAGATTGCGCGAATCCTCGAAGTGCGCCCGGCCTTCCACGCGATCGACTCCATGCTTCTTGGCGAGGGTGTCGAGGCCGGCCGAGAGTTTCGCGACGGTCTTGCGCACCCACGACCTGATCGCTGCGGGATCGACCTTCGGCTTGCCGAACACGATTCCGAACTCCGAAGCGCGCTCGGCGGAATGCAGCGATTCGGCGATGTGCAGCAGCGTCTTGGAAGGCACGCAGCCTTCATGCAGGCAGACCCCGCCGAGCGCCCCCCCACTTCGCGCATCGACGATCGTCGTCTGCACGCCGAGTTCAGCGGCCCGGAACGCCGCGGCGTATCCGGCCGGGCCGGCGCCGAGCACCACCAGATCAGTTTCCTGTGTGAATTGGCCGACGACCATGTGACGTCGCTGAGAGAGATTTCCCGGAGACACGGAGACTCGGAGAACGGCAGAGGCAGATGATGGTTCTACCTCAAATCACCTGTCCGTGCCTCTGTGTCTCTGTGGTAAAAGTCCCGTCAAGCCTCGTGCTTCGGCTTGTATCCGAAATCCGGCACGCGCCTTCGATCCTTCTCGACCTCGCGCAGCGGCTGGACTTCCTTCATTGTCGCGAGGTATCGCCGGGCGAGTTGCTGGTAGATCGCCGTGCCTTCGCTCTTCCACTTGATCTCCTCACCGCTCAGTTCGCGGATGGGTTTGGCGGGGATGCCCGCCACAAGCGTGCGTGGCGGGACGATGGTGCCGGCTTTCACGAAGGCCAGAGCCGCTACAAAACTGCTTTCACCGATAACCGCATCATCCATCACGATCGCGTTCATGCCGATGATCGCGTTGCGCTTGATGGTGCAGGAATGCAGCACCGCGCCGTGGCCGACATGGCCGTCCTCCTCGATGATCGTGTCCTTGCCGGGAAAGCAGTGAAGCGTGCAGTTGTCCTGTACGTTGGAGCCGGTCTTCATGATGAGCCGGCCGATATCGCCGCGCAGCGAGGCGCACGGCCCCACCAGGCACCCCGGGCCGATGATCACATCGCCGATCAGCACCGCCGTGGGATGCACGAATGCGGTGGAATCGACGACGGGACGGAGACCTTCGAATTCGTAGATGGGCATGGGCGTTGGTTCGGATTCACACCTTCGCCGTCGCCGCGGGCTTCACTTCAGTCGTTGGCGAGGAAGTCGCGGGGGCCGGCCTGCGGCTCTGCACGATCCTGAAGCGCGATGCCACGAACGCTGCATCGGTCAATGTCGCATTGCCGCTCGGGTTGCAGCCTGACACGTGATAGTCGCTGAACGCCGCGGCCTGGTTGACGTAGATCTGCCCGGTGAGATTCACGCTCAAGGGCACTCCTGCGTCAGTGGCGGCGCTCTCGACCTCCTCGATCACCTTCGAATCGGTCGAATAAAGCGCCCATGTGATTGCGCCGAGTTTCTTCGCAGATTCGCGCGCCAGTTCGATCGACTGCCAGGTGCTGTCCGTGGCAACGATGCACGCGATCGGCCCGAACATCTCGTGCATGTAGCGCGCCTTCTGCGTTCC
>DATKJG010000256.1:0-3435 GCA_035543215.1 Phycisphaerales bacterium
CTGCATCGCGACCCGTCCCACGATCCGCGCCACATCCTGCACGCCCCCCACCGCCTCAACAAGTTGGCCGAAGAGGGCCGAATCCGAAACGAGAGCCGCGACCGCATCCTGCCGATCGGTGATAGCCGCAATGTCGCGCAACGGAAAGCACAGCCACTGCCGCAAGAGCCGCTTGCCCATGGGCGTGCAGCAGCGCTGCAGCACGCTCAGCAATGAGCCCGCCGTGTCGCCGGAGCGCATCGTGCGCTCGATCTCGAGGCTGCGCAGCGAAGCCGCGTCGATCGTCACGAATGCGCTCGTTGCCCGCTTGCGCGGCGGGCGCAGATGCGTCAGCGAACTCATCCGCGCGGTGGCGCCATCGCCTGCGGTTTCGCCCGTCGAATCTCGATCCGGCTGTGTCTCCTTCAGGTAGCGCAGCAGCGCGCCTGCTGGCCCGATCACCGCGTCGCCATCGCCCAGCCCGAAGCCGGCGAGGTGCGTGACGCCGAAGTGCGATTTCAGTCCGTCGCGAGCATCGTTCAGGCGAAAGGTCCAAGCTGGCCGGGCCGTCACGGCGCACTGCAGGGCCGATCGCATCGTTTCGACGCGCGGCGGTACATTGCCATCCGCCGTCTCGACATAGAGCAGCTCTGAAGGCGCCAGCCGCACGATCTCGTCCACCACGCGCTCGCCGGGCACATCCAGCAGCGTGAACGCTCCGGTTGAAAGTTCCGCAACCGCGAGCGCCGCATCGGCGCGATCGCCCGCCTGCACGAACTGGATCGCGGCGATGGTGTTCGCCACGCCTTCCTCCAGCAGCGAATCGTCCACCAGCGTGCCGGGCGTGAGCACGCGCGTCACCGCCCGATCCACGACGGTCTTCGCCTCCTCGGGATCCTGCACCTGCTCGCACACCGCGACGCGGTAGCCCTGTTCGATCATCCGCCGCAGGTAATTCTCGACCGCGTGATAGGGCACCCCCGCCATGGGAATGCCCTGCGTGCGCTGCGTAAGGGTCAGCCCGAGGACCTTGTGGCAGAGCACCGCATCGTCATCGAACATCTCGTAGAAGTCGCCCATGCGGAAGAACAGCACGCACTCGGGATGTTGCTGCTTGAAGCGCCGATATTGCCGCATCGCAGGCGTGTCTCGCGGGTCTTTGCCGGACGGGATCACGTCAGAGGTCGTCGCGGCGCGCGAGGCCTCGTTCGATTCGGCGGCGGGCCCGCCATTGGAAGACTTGGCTTCGATGGTCGCCGCCGGCCGATCGAGCTTGGACTTCTGTGGCGCCCGAGGCATGGGCGGGCATTGTACGGTGCGAGGCTGGGCCTCAATTCACCGCAAAAACGCAAAGCCCACGCATGCCGAAGCGCGGGCTTGGTCGTTTCCATCACCTGGAAAGTGGAGCAGAAGAGGATCGAACTCTCAACCTCCTGAATGCGATTCAGGCGCTCTCCCAATTGAGCTACTGCCCCAATGGTTTGGCCGAATGATACCGCTGACGCGGATGCTGGGCCACAGGGGGCCGGGTTGACGATTGACGATTCACGATTGACGATTGGGGTACTCATCAGTCGCCGAACGCGATAGTCAATCGCCAATCCGAAGTCGTCAATCCCTTGTCCCCCACGCTCACGCTCATCCTCTACTGCCTGGCCATCGTCGCGGTCTCGCTCATCGGCGGCGCGCTGCCCATGCTCGTGCGCCTGACGCATCGCCGCATGGAGGTGGCGCTGAGTTTCATCAGCGGCGTGATGCTGGGCGTGGCGGCGCTGGTGCTGCTGCCGCACGCATTTGAGATGCGCCTCGTCGCGACCCAGGTGCAGGTCGGCCACGGAAGTAATGCGCATTCCCTGGGGCACGACCTGATCACGCCGGTGATGCTGTGGTTGCTCGCGGGTTTCCTGGCGATGTTCTTCATCGAGCGCTTCTTCTGCTTTCACCATCATGATGCGCCGGAACCAAACGGCGTCGAGACAAGCCATGCGTGCGTTCACGATCACAGCGATCACACGCACGATCACAGCGCCTCGCCACATGCCCTGCGCTGGAGCGGGGCCGCGATCGGCCTGACGCTGCACAGCCTGCTCGACGGCGTGGCCTTGGCCGCCAGCGTGTCGGTTGCACACGACGATCGCGCCGGCCCAGTCGCGGGCCTCGGCACGTTTCTCGTCGTGCTGCTGCACAAGCCCTTCGATTCGCTGACGCTGGGCACGCTCATGGCTGCCGGCCGGCAGTCGGCGGCAAGGCGCCACATCGTCAACCTCGGCTTCGCGCTGCTTGTGCCGGTCGGGGCGGCCCTGTTCATGGTCGGCTTGGCGGCTGGGGAGGGCGGCGGCCTGCAATCGACGCTGCTCAGCGCAGCCCTGGCGTTCGCGGCGGGCACATTCCTGTGCATTGCCTTGAGCGATCTTCTGCCGGAACTGCAGTTCCACCAACACGATCGCATCAAACTCTCCCTCGCGCTGGTGCTGGGGCTGGCGGTGGCGTGGGGCGTCGCTGAACTGGAGGCGCGGACGCATGGGGACGACGATCGTGCAGGCATCGAATCGCCGCCGTAGTCACACCCCTATCCTTGATCCTCCTCCGTGATCTCCGTGTCCTCCGTGGTGAATGCCCATCATGCCGATCAAAGCCGAGAAGGTGCTCGCTGAACTCAATCGCCTCCGCTCCGACCTGGAGAAGGACCCGCAGGACATCGAGTGGTTCAGCCTGCACCACGCGTTCTGCTTCATCTCCTACAAGATGGGCGAGTTCCAGAAGTACCTCAACGAGACGGTCAAGGCAGGCGAGCACCCCGACGGATGAAGTGAAGTCTTGACTGCGCCCGGTCGATGTCTATGCTTGCACCGCTTATGTACCGCGTCTTCTTCGCCATCGCGACGATCGACATTACCAGGCCCCGCGAGGGCGCCCGGCCGCGATTGGTGCGCTGATCACGAATCAGCATTCACGACGATGAACCAACGCCGGCCTCGCACCCTCGCGGGGCCGGTCATGTTTTTGTCGTGAATGCTGATCCCTGTACACTTCCAGCCACGCTTCGCCATGAGCACCGAACAAACCGCCAGCCCCCCCACTCCTCCGCGCCCGAACTACAAGTCCACGCTCAATCTGCCCAAGACCGACTTCGCGATGAAGGCGAACCTGTCGCAGAATGAGCCGGCCTCACAGAAGCGCTGGGAGGAGGCGCGTCTGTACGACTCCGTCATCGCCGCGCGCGAGAAGGCGGGCTGTCCGCCGTTCGTTTTCCACGACGGGCCGCCCTACGCCAACGGCAACATCCATGTCGGCCACCTGCTCAACAAGGTCCTCAAGGACATCGTCGTCCGCTCGCAGCTGCTGATGAGCCGCACGTGCAGGTACATCCCCGGCTGGGACTGCCACGGCCTCCCCATCGAGCACAAGGTCGTGACCGAGATGGTCGAGTCCGGCAAGAGCGCCAAGATCGATGCC